>PEWM01000053.1:0-2742 GCA_002779455.1 Deltaproteobacteria bacterium CG07_land_8_20_14_0_80_60_11 | reverse complement strand
ACCCGGCCGCGGTGGTCTTCGACGGCCTGGCCGCGGCCCTGGCCCGGGGCGCGGACACGGTGTACCTGGATACCGCCGGGCGGCTCCACACCAAGGTCAATCTGATGGAGGAATTGAAAAAAATTCACCGCACCGCGGCCAAAAAAATACCCGGAGCGCCCCATGAAGTGCTCCTCATCCTGGACGCCACCACGGGCCAGAACGCCCTGAACCAGGCCCGGTTATTTCACGAAGCCGTGGGCGTGACCGGCCTCATCCTCACCAAGATGGACGGCACCGCCAAAGGCGGCGTGGCCCTGGCGGTGGTCCACGAGACCGGCATCCCCTTGGAATACATCGGGGTGGGGGAGGCCATGGAAGACTTGCGCCCCTTTAACGCCGAGGCCTTTGTGGAGGCGATCCTGGCATAATCGGGACAAAGGGCTGGGCGCGGCGGGCGTCTGAGAGCCGTAACCGCGGGCAGGCCGGGGTTCACCGTAAGAAACTGGCCTTAAGATAATTTTATAAAAAAATCAACCTCTTGCCGTGCTTGCCGGAAATTCTTGGCCTCACTTCCTTAATAAAACCCTGAGAGGGTGAGTCTAACTATATTCGAAGCAGCATGCGAGGCATCCGGCCGGCCCCGCCAGGGGTGAAGGAACCGAACCTTTGAATATTACTACACCGATCTGGCGCAAACCCCATTTTCTTTATTATTGGGGCCCCCCCATCCTTTGGGGCCTGGCAGTGCTGTGCCTGTCGGGAGATTTGGGTTCGGGGAAAAATACCCTGGGCATACTCAAATGGCTTTTTTCCTGGTTTGTGGACCTGGAGCCGGCCCAGCTTAAAATGATCAATTTCTATCTCCGGAAAACCGGCCACGTCATGGCGTACGGCTTCATGGGCTTTCTCTGGTTCCGGGCTTTTCGGGCGCAGGCGAGCTACGGGCCGTTACGCGCCTGCCTCTGGTCTTTGGGTTTTTGTCTGTTATTTGCTTCACTGGACGAGGGGCGCCAATGGTTTTACCCCTCCCGTGGAGGCGGTATCTATGATGTCCTCCTGGATATGTCCGGCGCTGGCCTGGCGGCGCTGGTTACGGCCGCGGTGTGGACGCCCCGGCGCCATGTCCTCACCGTACCAGGGATTGCGGGGAGGCAAACGCGCCAAGCGGAATAATCTTTGCGAGGCTCCCTTGAAATCCGGCCAGGGAGAATTTAGGTTAAATCAATAACCGGTTAGGGATTATGCCCCTGGTTCTTCCTGACCGCAACCCTATTCCGAAGATCGAAACCCTATGACTTTTTTTTCACGGCATCTGAAATTGGGCGGTCCCGGCCGCCGCGGGGCAGGGTGGACTCCCGGCCGGCCGCAGTTATGGCTGCTAATAGCCCTCATGGCCGCGTCATGGCTAGGGCTCGCCGCTATCCCCCTCAAAGCGGCGGAGGATGGCAACCTCTTTGACAAGGTGGTGGAGCACAAACTGGCCAATGGCCTCAAGGTGCTGCTCCTGCGGGAGCCCCGGGCCCCGATTATCACCCTCCAGGTGTGGTATCGGGTGGGCTCCAGAAATGAAGCCCTGGGGAAAACCGGCCTCTCCCACCTGGCCGAGCACATGATGTTCAAAGGCACGGCCAAGTATGATCCCAAGTATTTCTCCCGGGAAGTGCAGAAGGTGGGGGGCACGGATAATGCCTTTACCTCCCGGAATTACACCGCCTACTTCGAAACCGGCCCCAAGGACCAGTTGCGGCACTGGCTGGAGATGGAAGCAGATCGCATGCGGGGCATCAATGTCGACGAAAAGGCCTTCGAAACCGAAAAGAAGGTGGTGATCGAAGAACGGCGGATGCGCACCGAAGACGACCCGGCGAGCTTCATGCAGGAAGCCGCCATGGCCGCTACCTTTCAAGCCCACCCTTACCAGTGGCCGATAATCGGCTGGCTCCATGACATCGAAAGCATCTCCCTGGACGATTACCGCACTTACTACCACCGTTACTATCTCCCCAACAACTGCACCCTGGTGGTGGTGGGCGATATTGACCCCAAGGAGGCGCTCACCCAGATCGACGCGACCTTCGGCGCCTTGCCGGCGGGGCCGGAGCCTCCTAAGGTTACCGCCAAAGAGCCGAAACATTACGGGCCGAGCCGGGTTGAGGTGCACCGGGAGGCGCAGTTTCCTTCTCTCCTGATGAACTATCATGTGCCCAACTGGGAGAGTCCCGATGCCTACCCCCTGGAGTTGCTGGCCCGCATCCTGTCGTCGGGGCGCAGTTCCCGGCTGTATCATAACCTGGTGTACCAGCAGAAACTGGCCCTGGAGGCCGCAGCCGACTATAATTTCGACACCGCCGACCCTTTTATCTTTATGCTTGCCGGCCAACCCATGCCGGGCAAGACCGTAGCCCAGTTGGAAGCGGCCCTGGAAACGGAGATCAAGCGGCTGCAAACCGGCCTGGTGGGGGACAAGGAGCTGCAAAAGGCCAAAAATCAGGTGGCGGCCTCCTTTTATATGGCCCTGGATTCCATCTTTTACCGGGGCATGCTGTTGGGGCGGACCGCAACCGTGGCCCGCTGGACCCTGCTCAAAGAGTTCGTTCCCAAGATTCAGCAGGTCACCCGGGAACAAATCCGGGAAGTGGCCAGAAAATACCTGGTGGCCGATAACCGGACCGTGGGGATCCTGGTGCCGATCAAGGGCGCTAAGGCCCCCACCGGCCGTTCCCACCCGGGGCGAGAGATTCGCTGATCTCTAAGGGCTTT
>PEWM01000282.1:10628-15042 GCA_002779455.1 Deltaproteobacteria bacterium CG07_land_8_20_14_0_80_60_11 | reverse complement strand
CGGGCGGCCGACGCCGGTGGAGTTGGAGTTTACGCAATTAGAGAAGATATAAAAGTGGTTAGTGGTCAGTGGCCAGTGGCCAGCAAAAGAATCTAACTATCAGCGTTCAGCGATCAGCTTTTAAGGATAATTGAAACTAGTGGCAATTATTTCTTATTAATTTTTAGCAAATTCGGCAGGAGACATGCCTATAAGGGGCTCTACAATGCCTGATGCCGTAGACTTCCAAAAAGAGTTAAAAAAACAGTTTCAAGACGCCAAAAACAAAAATCAGCCTTTTATTGATGTCAGGTCTGGAGATCTGCATGAAGATTCAGGAGGGAAGACAGGAAAAGATAACAGAATAGTGGTTTGCTGCGGAGTAATGTATAGCAATCTAAAATGTCGCTATGGTGATGAAATCCTTCGATTGCCCAGCGGGGAAAGTGGTCTTGGCATGAACCTTGTTATTCGTTACATTCTGCCGAGACCAACGGCAACCGTGTAGGGTGCGTCTCACGCACCATTTTTGGCGCGTAAGACGCGCCCTACAAGATACTTTTTCAAGGAACTTTTCAGGACAAAGTTTTTTAGCTGATTGCTGAAAGCTGAAAGCCAAGGAGCTTTTAATGGCAAAAAAGATAATCGCCCAGATCAAACTGCAGATTCCGGCGGGGCAAGCCAACCCGTCGCCGCCCATCGGCCCGGCGCTGGGGCAGCACGGGGTCAACATCATGGAATTCTGCAAGACCTACAATGCCCGCACCGCCGGCCAGGAAGGGACCATCATCCCGGTGCTGATCACGGTCTTTGCCGACCGCTCCTTCACGTTTGTGACCAAGACGCCGCCGGCGTCGGTGCTGCTCAAGCAGATGGCCCAGGTGGCCAAGGGCGCCAAGGAGCCCAGCCGGGAGAAGGTGGGGCAGATCACCAAGACCCAGTTGGAGGAAATCGCCCGGCAGAAGATGACGGATTTGAACACCACCAGCCTGGAAATGGCCATGCGCAGCATCGCCGGGACCGCCCGGAGCATGGGCATCGAGATAGTTGAGTAGCAGGGGTCAGGGGTCAGGGGTCAGGGGTCAGTAAAAGAAACTCACCACTGCATACCCGGCGCTGTAAAGAGTTCATTGTTGAATAAGAGGGGTGGTAAGGGAAATAAGGGTCAGGCAAGCAAGGTTTTTACCCCTGATCCCTGATCCCTGACCCCTGACCCCTGCATTAAAAGGGAGAGTGATACCGATGGCCAAACATGGCAAGCGATATCGGGAGGCCGCCGCCAAGGTGGACCGCAATCAGCGCTATCCCTTCCAGGACGCCGTCAACCTGTCGTTGGAGGCCGCTTCCAGCAAGTTTGACGAAACTGCGGAGATCGCGGTGGCCCTGGGAGTAAACCCCCGCCACGCCGACCAGATGGTTCGGGGGGCGGTGGTCCTGCCCCATGGGACGGGAAGAACGGTGCGGGTCCTGGTGTTCGCCAAGGGAGAAAAGGAAAAAGAGGCGATGGATGCCGGCGCCGACTACGTGGGGGCCGAAGACCTCATTGAGCGCATCAAGGGGGGCTGGCTGGAATTCGACAAGGCCGTGGCCACCCCGGACCTCATGGGCGCGGTGGGGAAGATCGGGAAAATTTTGGGTCCCCGGGGGCTGATGCCCAACGTCAAGGTGGGGACCGTCACCTTTGAGGTGGCCAAGGCCGTGAGTGAACTCAAAGGCGGCAAGGTGGAGTTTCGGGTGGACCGGGCCGGCGTGGTGCATGCCCCCATGGGCAAGGTCTCCTTCGGGGCCGAGAAACTCCTCGCCAACCTGGCGGCCTTCATGGACACCCTGGTGCGGCTGAAGCCCACCACCAGTAAAGGGACGTACATGAAGGGGATCCATCTGAGTACCACCATGGGGCCGGGAATTCCCGTGGACACCAGCGACGTCAAAAACCTGGTTCGCCTGCTGTAAAGGAGGAGGAGGGTGCGTAAGCTAGAGAAAGCCGAAATAGTCCAGGCAATCCAGGAAAAGGTGGCGAGGTCGCAAATCGGCATCCTGACGGATTTCAAGGGACTGAAGGTAGAGGATATGACCAGGCTCCGGCGGCAACTGCAGGAAGCCGGCGCCGAGCTCCGGGTGGTGAAGAACACCTTGCTGCGGCGCGCCGGGGCCGATGATTCTCCCCTGGCGCCCCTGGTCAGCCATGCCACCGGGCCCAATGCCCTGACCCTGGGGTATGCCGATCCGGTGACGGTGGCCAAGGTGCTCATCAAGTTTGCCCACGAGAAGCCGCAACTCATAATCAAGGCGGGGGCCCTGGGCGGCCAGGCCTTGACCCTTAAGGACCTGGAAGCGCTGAGCAAGCTCCCGGCCCGGGAAGTTCTGCTGTCCCAGTTGCTGGGAGTGTTGCAGGGCGTGCCCCGGGGTCTGGTCACGGTTTTGGCCGGGGTGATCCGCAACCTGCTTAACGTGCTGGTGGCATTAAGAGATAAGAAAGCCGAGGCCGAGCTGGCCGCCGCGGAAGTCGCGGCCGCGCCTGAGGCCGAGGCCGCGACCCCGGCGGCTGAGCCGGCTCCCGGGGTGGCGCCGGCGGCGCCGGCGGATAAGCCGGAGAGCGGCGAGTAAGGGCATCACCTAATATGAAGGCTACGGCGATAACACGCAGCCGAAACGATAGCAACATCTGGGACACTATTTGCTTGAGGACAAGGAGGAACAGAGATGGGCATTTCACGTGCTGAGGTAGTTGACTACCTGGCCAACATGACGGTGCTGGATCTTTCCACGCTCATCAAGGAGCTGGAAGAAAAGTTTGGGGTGTCGGCGGCGGTCCCGATGGCAATGGCCGCGGCGGGTCCCATGGCGGCGGAGGCGGCGCCGGCGGTGGAAGAGCAAACCGAATTCGACGTGGTCCTGACGGTCTGCGGTCCCAACAAGATCCAGGTGATCAAGGAAGTCCGGGCGGTTACCAGTCTGGGGCTGAAAGAAGCCAAGGAAGCGGTGGAAAATGTGCCCACCACGCTGAAAGAAGCTGTTTCCAAGGCGGAAGCCGAAGAAGTCAAGAAGAAGATGGAAGTCCAGGGAGCTACCGTCGAAATCAAGTAGGACCTGAACTTCGGCCATCCTACAAGGAGTATTCATGGCCAACGCACTATCGCCTTTAAGGGTGTATCGCAAAAATTTCGGCAAGGTTGAGCGAGTGATGGACATTTCTAGTCTCATTGAGATGCAGAAAGAGTCCTACCATCGCTTCTTGCAAAAAGACGTGGAACCGGGGGCGCGCTCGGACTATGGCCTCCAGGGAGTATTCAAGAGCGTCTTCCCCATCCGGGATTTTAGCGGCGTGTGTTCCCTGGAGTTCGTTGAGTACGGGCTGGGAGATTCCAAGTACGACGTAGACGAATGCCAGCAGCGGGGCATGACTTTTGAAGTGCCCATAAAGATACGGGTGCGCCTGGTGGTCAATGATCTGGGTCCGGATTCCAAAGCCCATACCATCCGGGACATCAAGGAGCAGAAGGTCTATTTCGGCACCCTGCCGATGATGACCGAGCACGGCACCTTCATCATCAATGGCACCGAGCGGGTGGTGGTGAGCCAGTTGCACCGCTCCCCCGGCCTGTTCATTGATCATGACAAGGCCAAGATCCACTCCAGCGGTAAAATCATCTACTCGGCGCGGTTGATTCCGCTCCGGGGGTCCTGGATCGATTTCGAGTTCGATGCCAAGGACATCCTTTACGTGCGTATCGACCGGCGGCGCAAATTCCCCGCCACCATCCTCTTGAAAGCCCTGGGGTACAGTACGGAAGAGCTGCTCAACTTCTTCTACAAGACCCAGCGGGTATATCTGGAGGCAGAGGCCATCCAGCAGGCCTTCATACCGGAACTGCTGGCGGACAAGACCACGACCACCGACATCCTCGATCCCAAGAGCGGCGGTGTTCTGATCAAGAAGGGTAAGCGCCTGACCCCGGCGTTGATTCAAAAGATGAAACGGGCTGGGGTTTCTACCGTCAAGGGGGCCGCCACCGACCTGGTGGGGCGGGTGGTGGCCCATGACATCCTGGACCCGGAGAGCGGCGCCGTTTTGGCCCAGTGCAACGAGATGTTGGCCGAAGACAAGATCGCCCAGCTGCAGGAGCGGGGCATCACGGAACTCGACCTGCTGTTCATCGACGGGGTCAACGTCAGCGCCTGTCTCCGGAACACGTTGGTGGCGGACAAGACCGTGTCCGTCAAAGAGGCCATCCTGGAGATCTACCGCCGCCTGCGTCCCAGTAATCGCCCCAACGACGAAGTGGCCACGACTTTCTTCCAGAATCTCTTTTTCAACCCGGAATATTACGATCTGTCGCCGGTGGGCCGGCTCAAGTTGGACCTGAAACTCAGGGCCCCGGAAGAGCGTTTGCCGTTGACCCAGACCACCCTGATAAAAGAGGACATTCTCCTG
>PEWM01000282.1:3452-10447 GCA_002779455.1 Deltaproteobacteria bacterium CG07_land_8_20_14_0_80_60_11 | reverse complement strand
TGCCGCACGACCTGGTGAACGCCAAGCCGGTGCAGGCGGTGATCAAGGAGTTTTTCGGCACCTCTCAGCTTTCCCAGTTCATGGATCAGACCAACCCGTTGAGCGAAATCACCCACAAGCGGCGTCTCAGCGCCCTGGGACCCGGGGGGCTAACCCGGGAACGGGCCGGATTCGAGGTGCGGGACGTGCACCCCACTCACTACGGCCGCATCTGTCCCATTGAGACCCCGGAAGGTCCCAACATCGGTCTCATCGTGTCGCTTTCCACCTTTGCCCGGGTCAACGAGTTGGGGTTCATCGAAACCCCCTACCGGGTGGTGGAAAAGGTGGGGAAAAAGGGCGGCAAGGTGGAGACCCGGGTCACCAAGAAGATCAGGTACCTGAGCGCCCTGCAGGAAGGTGACCAGGTCATCGCCCAGGCCAACGCCCCCCTGGACAGCAAAGGGCGGTTTCTGACGGATATGATCGAAGCCCGCAAAGGGGGGGAATTCATCATCGCCCACCCCGCCCAGGTGGACTACATGGACGTGTCCCCCAACCAGTTGGTATCGGTGGCGGCCTCGCTCATTCCCTTCCTGGAGCACGACGACGCCAACCGGGCCCTGATGGGCTCCAACATGCAGCGCCAGGCGGTGCCCCTGTTAACCAGCAGCTCGCCCCTGGTGGGGACGGGTATGGAAGGCGTGGTGGCCCGGGATTCGGGGGTCACGGTGACGGCCCGGCGGCGGGGTTATGTAGAGGACGTGGACTCCACCCGGATCGTCATCCGGGCGGCGGAGCCCGGCCCGGGCGGCAACGGCTCGCCGGTGGACATCTACAAGCTGACGAAATTCCAGCGCACCAACCAGAACACCTGTTTCAACCAGCGGCCCATCGTGGCGCCGGGAGACCTGGTGGAGAAAGGCCAGATCATCGCCGACGGCCCGGCCACGGCCATGGGCGAGTTGGCCCTGGGCAAGAACGTCATGGTGGCCTTCATGCCCTGGGGCGGCTACAACTTTGAAGACTCCATTCTGGTGAGTGAGCGCCTGATCAAAGACGACGTCTTCACCTCCATCCACATCGAAGAATTCGAGGTGATGGCCCGGGACACCAAGCTGGGGAAAGAGGAGATCACCCGGGATATCCCCAACGTGGGCGAAGACGCTTTGGGCAACCTGGACGACAGCGGCATCATCTGGCTGGGTTCCGAAGTGCGCCCCGGCGACATCCTGGCGGGCAAGATCACCCCGAAGGGGGAGACGCAGCTCACTCCGGAAGAGAAGCTGCTCCGGGCCATTTTCGGCGAGAAGGCCGGCGACGTGAAGGACACTTCGCTCCGGGTCCCCCCGGGGATCGAAGGCGTGGTGATCGACGCCCGGGTCTTTTCCCGCAAGGGCGTGGAAAAGGATGATCGCAGCCGCTCCATCGAAGACGAGGCGGTGGCCAAGCTGCAAAAGGACCAGGGCGACGAGATCGCCATCATCACCCAGACCTACCGCCAGAAGGTGAAAGAGCTGGTGGTGGGGCGGAAGGTGGCCGACAACATGGACGATGAGCGCACCGGCAACACCTTTCTGCATACGGGAGAGCCGGTGCCGGCGGATTTGGTGAAGCGCCACAACCTGGAGTTCTGGCGGCACGTGTCCTTTGAGGAACCGGGCCTAGAAGACCAGATAGACCAGCTCCTGGACCGCTACCAGGAACAGCTCCACCTGGTGAACATGGTTTTCGAAGCCAAGCTGGGCCGGCTCCGGAAAGTGGACGAGCTGCCCCCCGGGGTGATCAAAAAGGTCAAGGTGTTCGTGGCCATGAAGCGCAAGCTGGCCGTGGGCGACAAGATGGCCGGCCGCCACGGCAATAAAGGGGTGGTGTCCCGGCTCATGCCGGAAGAAGACATGCCGTATTTTGCCGACGGCACCCCGGTGGACATCGTCCTCAACCCCCTGGGGGTCCCCTCCCGCATGAACGTGGGCCAGGTGTTGGAGACCCACATGGGTTGGGCTTCCCATGCCCTGGGCCAGAGCATCGGCGAGATGATCGATAAATTCTACAGCCTGGACTCCATCCAGGCGCGGCTGAAGCGGGTTTTGAATGCTGATGAAACCCTGACCAAAGAGATCGATGCCCTTTCTTACGACGAACTCCGGGACATCTGGCAAAAGCATTACGAGGACGGCATTCACATGGCCTCCCCGGTCTTTGACGGGGTGACGGAAGAAGAGGTCCAGGGCTACCTGGCGGAGGCCGGGCTGCCCACCGGCGGCCAGGCGCGCCTGCGTGACGGCCGCAGCGGGGAGGAGTTCGACCGGGACGTGACCGTGGGGGTGATGTACATGATGAAACTGCATCACCTGGTGGCCGACAAGATCCATGCCCGCTCCATCGGTCCGTACTCCCTGGTGACTCAGCAGCCTTTGGGCGGCAAGGCCCAGTTCGGCGGCCAGCGCCTGGGGGAAATGGAAGTCTGGGCCCTGGAAGCTTATGGCGCGGCTTATACCCTCCAGGAATTCCTGACGGTGAAATCGGACGACGTGGCCGGCCGGACCCGCATGTACGAAAAAATCTTCAAAGGCGAATACGATTTGGAAACGGGACTGCCGGAATCTTTCAACGTCCTGGTGCGGGAGCTCAAGAGCCTGGCGCTCAATGTGGAACTCCTCCCGAAGAAGGACAAGGACAAGTCCTGAGGACCAGCCTTTTATGGAAAAGATGCGCGAGATTGCTTTAGAGGATTTGAACAGTCTGTTCGCCCGGCCGGAAGACCCGAGTTCCATCTCGGCGGTGCGGTTGTCCCTGTCGTCTCCGGAGATGATTCGCTCCTGGTCTTTCGGGGAGGTGAAAAAGCCGGAGACCATCAACTACCGCACCTTCAAACCGGAACGGGAGGGCCTGTTCTGCGCCAAGATCTTCGGACCGGCCAAGGATTACGAATGTAACTGCGGCAAATACAAGCGCATGAAGCACCGGGGGATCACCTGCGAAAAATGCGGGGTAGAGGTGATCCAGTCCAAGGTGCGGCGGGAACGGATGGGGCACATCGAGCTGGCCTGTCCGGTGGTGCACATCTGGTTTTTAAAGAGCCTGCCCAGCAAGATCGGCAACCTCCTGGACCTGACCCTTAAAGAGCTGGAGAAGATCCTCTATTTCGAGGCTTACGTGGTCGTGGACGGGGGTGACACCGAGCTGACCAAGGGTATGCTCCTGTCGGAGGAAAAATATCGCCAGTCCCGGGAAGAGTATGGCAGCCGGTTCAAGGCGGGCATGGGGGCCGAGGCCATCCGGGAGATGCTCAAGGCCGTGGAACTGGAGCCCCTGTCCCAGGTAGTACGCCAGGATATGCTCAAGACCGGGTCCGACGCCAAGCTCAAGAAGCTGGGCAAACGGCTCAAGATCATCGACGCCTTTAGGGAGTCCGGTCAGCGGCCGGAGTGGATGGTCATGGAGGTGATTCCCGTGCTGCCGCCGGACCTCCGGCCTCTGGTGCACCTGGACGGCGGCCGCTTCGCGACCTCGGACCTGAACGACCTCTACCGCCGGGTGATTAACCGCAACAACCGGTTAAAACGGCTCCTGGAGCTCAACGCCCCGGACATCATCATCCGCAACGAAAAGCGCATGCTGCAAGAGGCGGTGGACGTCCTGTTCGAGAACGGCCGCCGGGGCCGCACCATCACCGGCCCCAACAAGCGGGCCCTCAAATCGCTCAGCGACATGCTCAAGGGCAAGCAGGGCCGCTTCCGGCAGAACCTCCTGGGGAAACGGGTGGATTATTCCGGGCGCTCGGTGATCGTCATCGGGCCGGAGTTGCGGCTGCACCAGTGCGGCCTGCCCAAGCAGATGGCCCTGGAACTCTTTAAGCCTTTCATCTTCCACAAGCTGGTGGCCAAGGGCTATGCCACCACCATCAAGGTGGCCAAGCGCCTGGTTGACCGGGAGACCCCGGAAGTCTGGGATATCCTGGACGAAGTGGTGCGGGAGCACCCGGTGATGCTCAACCGGGCGCCCACGTTGCACCGGCTGGGGATCCAGGCCTTTGAGCCGCTGCTCATCGAAGGCAAGGCCATCCAGCTGCATCCCCTGGTCTGTACCGCCTTCAACGCCGACTTTGACGGCGACCAGATGGCGGTGCACGTGCCGTTGTCCATCGAGGCCCAGATCGAGGCCCGGGCCCTGATGATGTCCACCAACAACATCTTAAGCCCGGCCAACGGGGACCCCATCATCATCCCCACCCAGGACATCGTGCTGGGGCTCTACTACCTCACCCGGGAACGGCCCTTTGCCAAAGGCGAGCGGGTGGCCAAGAACGGCAAGCAACCCCTGCCCTACGCCTCTCCCGAGGAGGTGCGGGTGGCCTACGACCAGGGCGCGGTCCATCTCCAGGCCCGGATCCCGGTTAGGATCGGCGGCAAGATTTACCAGACCACGGTGGGCCGGGTAATCCTCCGGGAGATCCTCCCCGAGGGGCTCCACTTTGACCTGATCAACGGCACCATGACCAAAAAGGAGATCCGCAAACTCGTCTCGGTGAGCTACCGCACGTGCGGCATCAAGCAGACGGTCATCTTTGCGGACCAGCTGAAGAATTTGGGCTACAAGTACGCCACCCAGGCGGGCATCTCCATCTGCATCCAGGACATGGTGATCCCCAGCCGCAAACCGGAAATCCTGGGCCAATCCCATTCCGAAGTGAGTCAGGTGGAGGAACAGTATCAGGAAGGTTTGATCACCGAGGGTGAAAAATACAACAAGGTAGTGGACATCTGGGCCAAGGCCACCGACGAGATCGCCGCGGAGATGATGGCGGAGATGGCCCGGGAGGTGATCACGGTGGAAGAGCCCGATCCTGAGAAGCCGGGTCAGACCATCGTCCGCCAGGAAGAGGTGGCCTCTTTCAACCCGGTCTTCATGATGGCCGACTCCGGCGCCCGGGGCAGCAAGGACCAGATGCGGCAGCTGGCCGGTATGCGGGGCTTGATGGCCAAACCCTCGGGTGAAATCATCGAGACCCCCATCACCGCCAACTTCCGGGAAGGCCTCACCGTGCTGCAGTACTTCATCTCGACCCACGGCGCCCGGAAAGGTCTGGCGGACACGGCCTTGAAGACCGCCAACTCCGGTTACCTGACCCGGCGGCTGGTGGACGTGGCCCAGGATGCGGTCATCACCGAAGATGACTGCGGCACCATCGACGGCATCTATGTCAAGCCCCTGGTGGAGGGCGGCGAGATCATCGAGCGGGTGGGCGACCGGGTCCTGGGCCGGGTGGCCCTGGAAGACATCATCGACCCCCACACCGGCGAAGTGCTGGTTATGGCCAACGAGGAGATCGACGAGGAAGCCTCCCGGCGCATCGAAGACTCAGGGCTAGGCCAGGACGAGAAGAAGGGCGTGCAGATCCGCTCGGTGCTGACCTGCCAGACGCGGCGAGGGGTGTGCGCCAAGTGCTATGGCCGAGACCTGGCTCACGGCACCACGGTGTCCATGGGCGAGGCCATCGGCATCATGGCGGCCCAGAGCATCGGCGAGCCCGGCACCCAGCTGACCATGCGGACCTTCCATATCGGCGGCACGGCCTCCCGGCGGGTGGAACAGAGCGTCCACGTGGGCCGGGGCCGGGGTGTGGTCCGCTTTGAAAACTTCGTTGATTCCAAGAAGGAAATCCCTTGCCCCATGAAATCGGCGGTTGACCGGAACGGCAACCTGGTAAACCTGAGCCGCCTGGCGGAACTGGTTATCCTTACCGATAAGGGGGTGGAGCGGGAAAGGTATCCCCTGACTTACGGCGCGCACCTCAATGTGAAGGATGGTGACGAGGTGGCGGCCGGAAAAATTCTGGCGGAGTGGGACCCCTTCACCAACGCCATGCTCACGGAAGTGGGCGGGACCCTCAAGTTCGGCGACATCATTGAAAACGTCACGGTGCAAGAACGGGTGGACCCGGTCACGGGCAAATCCTCCCGCCTCATCATGGAGAGCAAGGATGCGGAACTGCGCCCCCGCATCTCCGTGAAAAACATTGAGGGCCAGACCGCCCGGATTCCCGGGTCCCCGGCTTCGGCCCGCTACTTCATGCCGGTGGGGGCCATCATCATGGTCAACGAGGGCGACCAGGTGTTTCCCGGGGACGTCATCGCCAAGATCCCCCGGGAGACCACCAAGACCAAGGACATCACCGGGGGCCTGCCCCGGGTGGCGGAACTTTTTGAAGTGCGCAAGCCCAAAGAAACCGCCATCATCAGCGAAATCGGCGGGGTGGTGTCGTTCGGGAAGCACGTCAAGGGGAAACGGAAGATCGTGGTCACCCCGGAAGTGGGCAAACCCAAGGAATACCTGATCCCCAAGGGAAAACACGTGGCCGTCGAGGAAGGGGATTATGTGCTGGCGGGCAATCCCCTGATGGACGGTTCCCCCAACCCCCACGACATTCTGAACATCAGCGGCTTGAAGGACCTGGCCCGCTACCTGGTGGACGAAGTCCAGGAAGTTTACCGGCTTCAGGGCGTCAAGATCAACGACAAGCACATCGAAGTGATCGTGCGCCAGATGCTGCGGCGCATCAAGGTGGTGACCCCGGGGGACACGGATTTCCTCATGGGCGAGCAGGTGGAGAAATGGGTCTTCGAAGAGCGGAACGACCGGATCATGGAGCAGGGGAAACAGCCGGCCACGGCTGAGCCGCTCCTCTTGGGCATCACCAAGGCCTCGCTGACCACCGAGAGCTGGATTTCGGCGGCCTCCTTCCAGGAAACCACCAGGGTGCTGGCGGACGCCGCGGTCGAGGGGAAGATCGATTATCTCCGGGGCCTCAAGGAAAATGTGATTATGGGACGGCTCATCCCGGCGGGGACGGGCCTGGCCCAGTACCGGAACCTGGACATCAAGATGAGCGAGGAAGGAGTGGCGGCCCTGCCGCCGCCGGAAAGCCTTGAGGTGGAGCCGGAGGCCGCGGTCTCGCCTGAACAATAATAGGTTGACAATTAATGGCTCGTTATAATAAACTAAACAATTTT
>PEWM01000282.1:0-3416 GCA_002779455.1 Deltaproteobacteria bacterium CG07_land_8_20_14_0_80_60_11 | reverse complement strand
GGATGCCTACTATCAACCAGTTGATTCGCAAAGGCCGGGAGGAAATGAAGAAGCGGACCACGTGCCCGGCCCTGCAAAGTTGTCCCCAAAAACGGGGGGTGTGTGTCCGGGTCTATACCACCACGCCCAAGAAGCCCAATTCGGCCTTGCGCAAGGTGGCCCGAGTGCGTCTCACCAACGGCATCGAGGTGACCACCTACATCCCCGGAGTCGGCCACAACCTGCAGGAGCACTCGGTGGTGCTCATCCGGGGCGGCCGGGTGAAGGATCTGCCAGGGGTGCGCTACCATGTCATCCGGGGCACCCTGGACGCTTCAGGAGTTCAGGATCGCCGGCGGGGAAGGTCCAAATACGGGGCCAAGCGGCCGAAATAAGAAAGTTTTCTGTTTCCGGTTTTCGGTAAGAGCAAAACTAAGGCAGTTGGAGTTGAAACCGGAACAGGAACCGATTGAAATTTTGAGTAATCGGGATTGGCAAAAGGTTTTCACCTCCGAAAACCGAAAACCGAAAACCGAAAACCGAGGTAAAAAATGCCCAGAAAAGGCGGAGTGGTCAAGCGGCCGGTTACCCCTGACCTGAAATACAACGACGTCATGGTGAGCCGGTTCATCAACGGCCTGATGGAACGGGGCAAGAAGAGCGTGGCCCAGTACATCCTTTACAACGCCATGGAGATTGTGGGTCAGCGGGGCAACGACGACCCCCTGAAGCTCTTTCACCAGGCGGTGGAAAACGTCAAGCCGTTGATCGAAGTGAAATCCCGCCGGGTGGGCGGCGCCACCTATCAGGTTCCCGTGGAAGTGCGGGCCGACCGCCGCGTCTCCCTGGCCATCCGCTGGCTCATCAACAACTCCAAGGCCAGGAGCGAAAAATCCATGGAGGCCAAGCTGGCCGCGGAGCTCTCAGACGCGGCCAACAACCGGGGCACCTCCATTAAGAAGCGGGAAGACACGCACAAGATGGCCGAGGCTAACAAGGCCTTCGCCCACTATAGATGGTAAACTAATTTGTCTCGACAGACCCCGCTGGACCGGGTACGGAATATTGGGTTTATGGCCCACATCGACGCCGGTAAAACCACCACCACGGAGCGCATCCTCTTCTACACGGGGGTGACGCACCGCTTGGGCGAAGTGCACGACGGCCAGGCCACGATGGACTGGATGGCCCAGGAACAGGAACGCGGCATCACCATCACCTCTGCGGCCACCACCTGCTACTGGAAGGACCATCGCATCAACATCATCGACACGCCGGGGCACGTGGATTTCACCATGGAAGTGGAGCGCTCCCTCCGGGTGCTCGACGGCGTAGTGGCGGTTTTCGATGCGGTGGGCGGGGTGGAGCCCCAGTCTGAGACGGTGTGGCGCCAGGCCGACCGCTATGGCGTACCCCGGCTGGCCTTCATCAACAAGATGGACCGGGTGGGGGCGGATCTGCCCCGGTGCCTGAAGATGATGCGGGAGCGCCTCAAGGCCACCCCGGTGCTCTTGCAGCTTCCCCTGGGGGAAGAAGACAAGTTTCAGGGGGTGATCGACCTCATCAACCTGCAGGCCTTCGTCTATGACGATGGCGGCAAGGGTGTGGACTTTGAGGTGAGGGAGATCCCCGCGGCTTACGCCGAACAGGTGGCCGAGGCGAGAAACGAGATCCTGGAGGTCTTGTCCGAAGTGGATGAAGGCATCATGGAGCGCTACCTGGCCGACGAACCGGTGGAGGACAGCCTGATCAAGGCGGCGCTCCAGCGGGGCACCATTTCTTTGGAGATCGTGCCGGTATTGTGCGGCTCGGCCTTCAAGAACAAAGGGGTGCAGGCGCTTCTGGACGCGGTGGTGGCCTACCTGCCGTCGCCCCTGGATGTTCCCCCGATACAAGGGCTGGACCCCAAGGGCAACGTGGTGGAGCGTCCCTGCTCGGATGAGGCGCCGTTGTCGGCGCTGGCCTTCAAGCTTTTGAGCGACCCGTTCATCGGGCATCTGACGTTTCTCCGGGTTTATTCCGGGGTGATGGTTTCCGGGTCCAGCGTGCTGAACGCCACCAAGGGCGTCAAGGAGCGCATCGGGCGGCTTCTCAAGATGCACGCCAACAAGCGGGAAGAGATCAACGAGGCCTATGCCGGGGACATCGTGGCCCTGGTGGGGCTCAAGAACACCACCACCGGCGATACCCTGGCGGATGAGCGGGACCCCGTGGTGCTGGAGACCCTGCACATCCCGCAGCCAGTCATCGATATCGCCATCGAGCCCGCCACCAAGGCGGACCAGGACAAACTGGGACAGTCTCTGGCGAAGATCGCCGCGGAAGACCCGTCGTTCAGAGTCCACAGCGACACCGACACCGGCCAGACCATCATCTCCGGCATGGGGGAACTCCACCTGGAGATCATCGTGGACCGCCTGATGCGGGAGTTCAAGGTGGATGCCCGGGTGGGCAAGCCCCAGGTGGCCTATCGGGAAACCATTACCGAAGAGGCCAAGGCGGAGGGGAAATTTGTGCGTCAGACCGGCGGCCGCGGCCAGTACGGGCACGTGGTCCTGATCCTGAAGCCCCTGCCCGCCGGCGAAGGCGTGGTCTTTGCCAACAAAATCGTCGGCGGCTCCATCCCCCGGGAATTTATTGCCCCGGTGGAAAGGGGAGTGCGAGAGGCCGCGGCCACGGGGATCCTGGGCTACCCTATGGTAGACCTGGAAATCGCCCTGGTGGACGGCTCCTACCACGAAGTGGACTCCTCGGAACGGTCCTTTCTGATTGCCGGTTCCATCGGCTTTAAGGAAGGCGCCAAGTGGGCCAAGCCGGTGCTCCTGGAACCCATCATGGACCTGGAAGTGGTGGCCCCGGAAGATTTTGTGGGCGAGGTGATGGGTGAATTGAACGCCCGGCGGGGCCGGGTGACGGGCATGGAGAGCCGGGGATCAACCCAGATCATCCACGGCCAGGTGCCTCTGGCCACCATGTTCGGTTATGCCACCACGCTCCGGAGCGCCACCCAGGGGCGGGCCACCTTTACCATGCAGTTCGACCATTACGAACCTGTTTCCGCCTCCCTGGCGGAAGAGATCTTGGGCCGGCGCCAAGCCCGGGCATGATCCAGTTTAATTAGGAGGAAGTCCTCATGGCCAAGAAGAAGTTTGAGCGCAAGAAGCCGCACATGAATGTTGGGACGATTGGTCATATCGATCATGGCAAGACGACCTTGACCGCGGCCATCACCAAGCATTTGGCCAAGAAGGGATGGGCATCCTACGTGCCCTTTGACCAGATCGACAAGGCGCCGGAGGAAAAAGAGCGGGGCATCACCATTGCCCTGGCCCACGTGGAGTACGAGACCGCCAACCGGCACTACGCCCACGTGGACTGTCCGGGACACGCGGACTACATCAAGAACATGATCACCGGGGCGGCCCAGATGGACGGGG
>PEWM01000214.1 GCA_002779455.1 Deltaproteobacteria bacterium CG07_land_8_20_14_0_80_60_11 | reverse complement strand
CCAGCGGGTCCCGGAAAACACTAGCAGCCTCTCGGAAAGGAACGCCGTGTTTTCGCAGATTCACTCTGGCTTTGGCTAGGTCCCATTCGAATTGTATCATGCTTTAAGCCATATTTGCCGGGAGCGAACAATAATTAGATTGATCCGCATAAGATGCGGAGATTCGGTTTGCTGTCCGTATAAGACGCCATTGCAGCGCGTCTGCCGATGACCATAAATCTCTTTGAAAGTAAAATGGGGACAGACACCATTTTATTTTTACCCTGACCGGATAAAAATAGGGTCTGTCCCCATGTTAATTTTCTCCGACTATTTTTACTTACAGCGCCTTGGAACGCCCGCCGGCGCCCTTTTTCTCCTTGATGGCGGCGTGGGCCGCGGCCATGCGGGCAATGGGGATCCGCATGGGGGAGCAGGACACGTAATTCAGGCCGATGCGGTGACAGAACTCCACCGCCTGGGGCTGGCCGCCGTGTTCGCCGCAGATGCCGATTTTCAGATCAGGGCGGGTGGTGCGCCCCGCTTTCACGGCATAGTCCATGAGGAACCCCACCCCCAACTCATCCAGGATTTCAAAGGGGTTGTGCCGCAGGATGCCTTCCGTGTTGTAGATCGGCAGGAACTTGTTCTCCGCGTCCTCCCGGGAGAAGGAGAAGGTCCCCTGGGTCAGGTCGTTGGTGCCGAAAGAGAAGAACTCCGCCACCTCGGCGATCCTGGCGGCCCGCACGCAGGCCCGGGCAATTTCCACCATGGTGCCGAACTTGTATTTAATTTTTACATTGTAGCGCTTTTCCACCTCTTGATGAATATTCTCCACCCGGGGTTTGACCCACACCAACTCCTGGCGGGTGCAGACATTGGGCACCATGATCTCCGGCCGCACGTCGATCTTTTCCCTGAGGGCAATGGCCGCGGCCTCAAAGATCGCCTGAATCTGCATGTCATAGATTTCCGGGAAGGAGATGCCGCAGCGGACTCCCCGGTTGCCCAGCATGGGGTTGTATTCGTAGAGCACCCGGACCCGGCGCAGCACCTTTTCTTTCTGGGCCAGGAGTTTCTGATCCAGGCCCTTGGCCTTGAACTCACTGAACTCCCGGGCCACCGTCTCGATTGAGGGCACGTACTTGTGAAGTTCAGGATCCATGATGGTCAGGGTGCCGGGCAACTGTTCCAGGGCGTTGAGGATCTGGTTGAACTCTTTGAGCCGGCTGACTTCATTGATGAGCTCTTCGATGCTGGGCAAAAATTCGTGCAGGGGCGGGTCCAGCAGGCGAATGGTGACGGGCAGCCCGTTCATGGTCCGGAAGATTTCCACGAAATCCTCGCGCTGCATGGGCATGAGCTGGTCGGCCCAGCGCTTCCGCTCTTCCGGGGAATCGGCCAGGATCATGTTGCGCATCAGGGGCAGACGGCCCGACTCATTGAACATGCGCTCGGTGCGGCACAGGCCGATGCCCTGGGCGCCATGGTGGCGGGCCTTGATGGCCATATCCGGGGTGTCGGCGTTGGCCCACACCTCGATTTTGGCTGCCTTGTCGGCCCACTCCATCAGGGTGGCCAGGTCCTTGGGGAGCTCCGGGTCCAGCATGGGGACCGACCCCAGATAAACGGCGCCGGTGGTGCCGTCGATGGTGACAATGTCCCCTTCCTTGATGACTACGCCACCCAACCGGGCTTCCTTTAAATCATAATTGATGTCCAGGCCTTCGGCGCCGGAGACGCAGGGTTTGCCCATGCCCCGGCCCACCACGGCGGCGTGGGAGGTCTTGCCGCCCCGGCTGGTGAGGATGCCTTGGGCCGCAAAAAAACCGTGGATATCCTCGGGCTTGGTCTCAATGCGGGTCAGGATGATTTTCTCACCCTGATTGCCCAACCTTTCGGCCCGGTCCGCATCGAACACTACCTTGCCCACCGCCACGCCGGGAGAGGCGGAGATGCCGACGGCCAGAGGTTCCTGCTTGAAATCCGGGTCAATGCGCCGGTGCAGGAACTGCTCCAGCATGTCGGGCTCAATCCGGAGCAGGGCCTCCTCTTCGGAAATCAGGCCTTCCTTGTACATGTCCACCGAGGTCTTGGTGAGGGCCCAGGCATTCATTTTGCCGTTGCGGGTCTGGAGCATGTAGAGCTTGCCCCGCTCAATGGTGAACTCGAAGTCCTGCACTTCCCGGTAGTGTTTTTCCAGGGTGTTGTGCATCTTCTCCAACTCTTTGTAAATGGCGGGCATGTCGATGCGCAACTCCTTCAGCGGCCGGGGGGTGCGGATGCCCGCCACCACGTCTTCGCCCTGGGCGTTGATCAGATAGTCGCCATACAGGACATTCTCCCCGTTGCCCGGGTCCCGGGTGAAACCCACCCCGGTGGCGGAGTCGTTGCCCATGTTGCCGAAAACCATGGTGCAGATATTCACCGCGGTGCCGTTGGCCAAATCGGGGGTAATGTTGAACTGGCGGCGATAATCCACCGCCCGTTTGCCCATCCAGGACTTAAACACGCCCTCCATGGACAGGAAGAGCTGGGCCCAGGGGTCCTGGGGAAAAGGCCGCCCGGTTTGGTTCCTGATGAGATCCTTAAAGTCTGCTACTACTTCCGCCAGGGCTTCGGCGCTCAGCTCAGTATCCACAGTGGCGTGGTGCTTTTCCTTAATTTCATCAAAAATCTTATCAAATTCGGCGTCCGGGATGCCCAGGCCGATCTTGCCGAAGAGCTGGAGGAAGCGCCGGTAGGCGTCCTGGACAAAACGCTCATTCTGAGTCAGCTCGATCATGCCTTTGGCCGTTTCATCATTGAGCCCCAGGTTAAGGATGGTGTCCATCATACCCGGCATGGACAGGGCGGAACCGGAACGGACCGAGATCAGCAAGGGCTTGGCCGGGTCACCGAAGCCTTTGCCGGTCTTGGCTTCCAGGGCCGACATGTAATCATGGACCTCGTCCATGAGACCTTCCGGGAAGTGCGACCCCTGGGCGAGATAATCCAGATTGGCTTCGGTGGTGATACAGAACCCCGCAGGTACCGGCAGGCCAATCTGGGTCATGCTGCACAGACCGGCGCCCTTGCCTCCCAGCAGCTTTTTATTGGTCCCGTCGCCTTCCTCGAAGGCATAGCAATAGCGTTTTTTCGTTGCCTTGGCCATGTCGCCTCTCTCCTTATCGATCTATTTTCTGAATTTCGATTTAGTGCGATTTTTTCCGGGTATTTGTTCCGTTGACCATGTTAGCGCGAAAAATTTCAAAAAGCAAATGCATAACGGCTGGCAAATCCGCCCTCTCCCCGGACTGGCAGGGACCTGACCCAGGTTCTAATTATCCGGCCGGCCCCAGAGTTCTGGAAAATAGCAGGAACTCTGCTATAATGCAAGCTATGGAATTATCCTCTCTCCGGGTATGGTGGCGGCGTTTCCTGCAAAAATTCGGTCTGGGCTCCGGGGGACAGCCGGTTTGGGGCCCGGGACCGCCCGCCATCCTGGGGATCTGCTCACACTGTGGCGCCGTGGTACTCAAAGGTTGGCACCGGGAGACCCCGGAGGGGCTCTTGTGCCAGCGTTGCGCCGGCAAAGGATAAAAAATCATGTTACCGGTGAAATTTGACTTCAAGGTACACGAAGACCGCAGGGGAACGAACTTCGAGGGCGTCGAAGCCGGGCACGCCGACCCGGAGGGGGCCCTCAACCTGCACGTGCGCCTCGCCCGGGACCATCTGGTCCTGAGCGTCTGGCCGGTCAAGGGGGGGATGGCGCAGGTGACCGGCCACCTGGCCCAGGTCCTGGGGCCCCCCAAGGCCACCCCGTCGGTCTGCGGCTTCGGCGACTGCCAGGACGACGACAAAGACGCCCCTCAGCAAACCACCCTGTGGGAGTTCGACCCGGCCGAGCGGCCGGAAATTTTGAAAAAAGTTAGGACCTTCCTGGGTTTGCAATAATAATGGTGGCACAGGCGTCCCGACTGTGCCGTAGGGGCGACCCGCCGGGTCGCCCTTGGCTGATAAGGAATTGTGGAGGCGGGTTTTAAACCCGCCTCTATGGCGTTTCTATCTCGTTCCCAAGCTCC
>PEWM01000161.1 GCA_002779455.1 Deltaproteobacteria bacterium CG07_land_8_20_14_0_80_60_11 | reverse complement strand
CGGCGTCAGCCAAGATTCGATCTGGGCAGGTTTGCGCATCTTTTTCAGCCCCTGCCCAATATATCATTACTCTATGTTTGATGTCAAATTGGTATCAGAACAGGAGCTTGGGCGCCAGAAAAAACCAGAGCCACAGGGCTTTTGCAATTCCCTGTGGCTCTATTTTTTGCTGATAGCTGACCGCTGAAAGCTGACAGCTTAATTCCTGAGCTGGTCGATCACCTCTTGGTTCCGGTTCAGGATGGTGACCTCCACAGCGACACCGCCGTCCAGGCGGTGAGTGGCGCAGCTCAGTCACGGGTCGTAGGCGCGTATGGCCATTTCCACCTTGTTTAGGATTCCCTGGTCATACTTGCCGTCCTTGATGAACGTCTTGGCCGCCTGGTTCACCGACATGTTGATGGCGGCGGCGTTGTGGGTGGTGCCCACGATGAGGTTGACGCTGGTAATCAGGCCGTTGTCGTCACAGGTGTAGTCGTGGATCAGGGTGCCCCGGGGGGCTTCCACGCAGCCGATGCCCCGGCCGGCCTTGGGCGTAACCGGCACCCGGATGTCCGGGCTGGTGATCTCCGGGTCGTTCAAGAGCTGCACCGTGGTCTCCGCCATCTGCACCATTTCGATGAGGCGGGCGTAGTGGTACAGCAGGGTTAAGTGGGCCGGCCGCCCGAACGCCGCCCGGAACTCCTCCAGTTCCGCCTGGGCCAGGGGGGTGGCCATCTTGTCGGCCACGTTGATGCGGGCCAGGCAGTTGGTGCGGTAGACGCCCACGGGATTGTCCAGGGACATATCGAGTTTGCCCCACTTCTTGGCATAGGGGAACTTCTGGTAGGACCAGGGCGCTACCCATTCCCCGATGTAGTCCACGTACTGGTCGTAAGCGAAGTCGTCGTAGGCGCCGTCAGGCTTCATCAGCCTCAGTTTGCCGTCGTAGAAGTCCAGAGCGCCGTCGTCCGTGACGGTGCCCATATACCCCACCTTGATGACCCCGATGGATTTGATGGCATCCAGGTACTTGGGGAAGACGTTTTCCTTGGCGAAGTTGATGGAGAACCTGGAGAACTCCAGCAGTTCATTGGCCAGGGGCAGCATATACTGGCGGTCGGCCTCGGTCATGGGTTTGCTGACCCCGCCGGGCAGGGAGAAGGTGGGATGGATGGCCCGGCCGGCGAAGTGCTCCAGCATCTGGGCCCCCAGATGGCGCATCTGCACCACCTTCTTGGCGATATCCGGGGCCGCCTGGATGATGCCCACGACGTTGCGCACGGAGTAGTCGGCGTCGGGGCCGATGACGAAGTCGGGCGCCGCCAGGAAGTAAAAGTGCAGGATCTTGTCGCTGACGTAGGCGATTGACTGCATCAGGCGGCGGAGTTTCACCGCGGCAGGGGGCGGCGTCACCCCCAGGCAGGCGTCGCCCGCCTTGCTGGAGGCCAGGTGATGCGCCCAGGGGCAGATGCCGCAGATGTGGCAGACGATCCGGGGCATTTCCTCCACCGGGCGGCCTTCGCAGAATTTTTCAAAGCCGCGCAGCGCCTGGACGTGCACCTTGGTATCGCTGACGTTGCCCGCATCATCCAGCGTGATGGCCACCTTGGCGTGGCCTTCGATCCGGGTTACCGGTTGAATATTGATGACTTTTCCCATAATCCTCACCCCCTATCTTACCGGCCGCGCCGGTAGCGGCGTCAGGAAACCATGCCCGCCGATGTAGCGGTTCATGATGGCCCGCCGGTCTATCAAGGTTTTGGGATCCAGGCCCACCGAGGTCAGGGCGCCCATCATGTCCACCATGGGCCGGGCCCCCTTGCGGATGGGGCCGAAACAACCCCGGCACGGGGTCCGGGCCTGAACGCACCGGGGTACCCCGGTCTTGCCGGCGCAGCCCGCCAGGGTCACCGGTCCCATGCAGAAGAAGCCCTGCTCATTGATACAGCGCATCTTCTCCAGGCCTTCTTCGGGGTTGAAGTCGAGGTTGGTCATACCCCGCTTGATGGGGCCGCCGCCCGATTTCTTCTCCCGGATGACCGGGCAGGTGTCGCACACGCTCCGTTCCGGCAAGGCCCAGGCGGTCTTGCCCTCCAGCAGGGCCGTGAGGGCGTCGGCAATCCAATCCGGGTGAGGCGGACAGCCGGGAATGGTGATATCCACCTTGACCACCTCGTCCAGGGCCTTGCAACTGGGGGTCCACACGGGGACATTGGGGTCTTTGGGGTCCGGGGACGACTCGGTGGTTGCGCAATGACGGAAGATTTTGTCAAAGACCTCTTCGTTCTTCCACATGTTGGCCTCGGCCGGCACGCCGCCAAAGCTGGCGCAACTGCCCAGGGCAATGAGGAACTTGACCTTATTCCTGACTTCTTTCAGAACGTGTTCGTGCTCGGCGTTGCGGACGCCGCCGGAGACGATGCCCACCACCGCCTCGGGAATCTCCAGGGCCGTCCCATCCCCGGTCTGCCCATAGTATTTGTGGTCTACTAAGGCGGGGATGTGGACAAAATTGAGGTGGGGTAACAGGTCCAACAACGCCTCCCCGGTGTTGAGAATGGAGATCTCGCAACCGGAGCAGGCATTTAACCACTCTGAAACAACATTTACCGGCATGGTGTGCCCTCCTTTGGTAAGTGCCCGGCAGTCAACCGTCTGCTTCAACTAGCTGCCGCCCGCACCCCTTACACTCTTTGGCGCTAACCCTCGGTTGGCGCTACTGCCGCGACCCTGCGGGAATATACCAGGAACTGGCCGTCCTCGACAAACTTTTCTACCTCGAATCCATCTTTGGCATAGTCCTCCATAACCTGTTGGGCCGACTCGTCATTATCGTAAACGACGCCGTCCCACATGAATTTTTTGCCGTTGACCTTTCTGGCCAATGGGATGGTCATAAGTGCTCACCCTCCGCTTTGAGACCTAAATATTATGAACAAATTTTGTCGACACCGGCTTAGGTCGGGGCGAAAAGGGGAAAAGGCGAAAGGGCGAAAAGGGTAAATAAAAATAGGAAGTATTGCCCTTTTTCTTCTTTTTGCTTGCTTCCCCTGGTATTGACCCATTTAAAAATGGATCATCGGATCAAACAGGTTCTCTTTCTATCATTAAGGCGAAAGGCATAAACCGTCAGGCGGAGGTGCCGGCAATCATGGCTTTTTCCCTCTTCGCCTTTTCCCCTTTTCGCCCCCAATTTTTTTCCCTTTTACCCCCTGGTACTATACGGGCTGGGGCCCAGAGCCCGCAGGGCCTCAGTCATGTCCGTCATCACGTCCGCAAATTTCTGGGCTTCGCTGGACGCAATCCACTCAATCCGGAAGCGCTCCGGTTCCAGGCCGAAGTCTTCCAGCATTAAGTCAATTCCTTCCGCTCTATCTCGGGCTTTTTTATTACCTTCCAGGTAATGACATTCGCCCAGGTGTCACCCACAGACCAGGACGCCGTCGGCGCCTTTGGTGAGGGCGTTGATCACCAGGTTGGGGTGGACCATGCCCGAGCACATCACCCGGATGATGCGGCCGTTGGGGGGATACTGAATCCGGGAGACCCCGGCCAGATCCGCCCCGGCATAGGAGCACCAGTTACAGCAAAAAGCCACGATCAACGGTTCGTACTGCTCTTCCATGGTTAAACCTCTTAAGCTGTCAGCTATCAGCTTTTTGTATTGCCTGGTTCCCAAGTTGCACTTGGGAACCTCTTTCAACGAAACTCGGTTTTCAATTTGACCAGGCAAAGCCTGGCGACCCCTTGCGTTCCCAAGTACAACTTGGGAACGAGATCAAGTTGGTTGGT
>PEWM01000009.1 GCA_002779455.1 Deltaproteobacteria bacterium CG07_land_8_20_14_0_80_60_11 | reverse complement strand
CCAAGCGCCTGGATGAGTATCCCGCGCCCATACAACGCCCCCGGCTGAACCTCAGGGTTTCCCGGGCCAACCAGGTGCTGGGCGCCAACTTTACCTCGGAGCAGATGCTGCACCTGCTGCGGCGTCTCCATCTGCCCGCCCTGGCGGTGGATGGAGAAAACCTGGTGCTGCAGGCGCCCTCCTTCCGGGGCGACCTGGAGCGGGAGGTGGACCTCATTGAGGAGATCGCCCGCCTGGCCGGGTTTGACGCCATCCCGGTGACCCTGCCCCGGGGGGAGGTGGCCACGCCCCGGCCCGGCCCTGAAGTGCGCCTGTTGGCGGCGGCCAGGCAACTGCTCGAGGGCCTGGGGTTCTTCGAGGTAATCACCTATTCCTTCCAGCCGGACCGCCTGGGGAGCCTGCTGACCGCGGCCGGGGCGCCGGCGGCGCTGCGCCTGGCCAACCCCTTGAGCGAAGAGCAGGCCATGATGCGCACCTCGCTCTTGCCCGGGTTGCTGGACACCCTGCGCCGCAACACCTTGCAGCAGGTCATGGATGTGCGCCTGTTCGAAATCTCCAAGGTCTTTGGACCCCGGGCCGATGAAGACCTGCCCCAAGAGGAGCACTGGCTCGCCGGGCTGATGTACGGCGCCCGGGAGGAGGCGGCCTGGAACACCACCCCGGACCCGGTCAATTTCTTTGACCTCAAGGGGATGGTGGAGACCCTGTTGGAAGGGCTCCTGATCCCCGAGGTGGCTTTTACCCCCCATGGCCTGCCCGAATACCTGCGCTATGGGGCCCGGGTGTTTTCGGGGAGCCGGGAGCTGGGAGTCCTGGGGGAGCTCCGGCCGGACATCGGCGAGCGGCTGGGCCTGGAGGGCGGCATCTTCGGATTCAATCTCAATTTCGCCGCCCTGGCCCAGGCCTCCATTCCCCCGCGCTTCACGCCCTTGCCCCGCTATCCGGCGGTCTTCCGGGACATCGCCCTGGTGTTGCCGGAAAACGTGCCCGCCGCCCGGGTGGCCGAGGCCCTGTATTCGCATGGGCGGCCCTGGTTGGTGGAAGCGGTCCTCTTTGACGTCTACACCGGCGATCCCGTGCCGGCCGGCAAGCGGAGCCTGGCCTTCCGCCTGTCTTATCGCGACCCGGAGCGGACCCTGACGGATGATCTGGTGAACTCTCATCATCAGGCCATGGTTGCGGCCCTGGAAAAAGATCTGGGGGCGGAACTGCGTTAAGATTCCGTAGGGCGGGAAAGTGAAGCGCATCCCGCCTTTAGGCTTAAGTCTTTTTCTGACCACTAACCACTGGCCACTGACCACTGACCACTGTGGAAGAGGATTTCCCCCGCAAAGCCTTTTATACCATCGGTGAGGTGAGCCGCCTCACCGGGGTCAAGACCCATGTGCTGCGGTACTGGGAGACCCAGGGCAAGCTCCTGAAACCCAGCCGCCGCGGCTCCGGGCACCGCGCCTACCGCCCTGCCGATATCCAACTCATCTTGGAGATCAAGCGCCTGCGGGATGAGGAAAAACTGAGCCTGGCGGCCATGCGCCGCCAGATGAACCATAAGCCCGAGCATCACCGCCTGCCGCCCCGGCCCTTTGCCCCCCTGGACAACCAGGCTTTAACCCTGCTGAAGACCATCCGGGACGAGTTGCTGGCCCTGAAAGAACTCCTGGAATAAGGTTGCGGGGCCGCACCTGCCATGGAATGCGGCCCTGATCTCCCTTTATACCGTTTTTGGTTTTTGGTCAAAAACCATAAAAATTATAAGAGGTTATAGCTATATTTTGTCGCGTTTGAAAGCGAACTTGGTATTAGACCCTCAACCATGGCCCTCATAAAAAAAACTTCGTTCCCGAAATGGAATAGGTGAAACCTGGAGAATTTTTGCAATTCTTGTCTTAAGTCAAGGCGGCACGTCAAGGCCGGAAGTAGATTAAGAGCCACAAGGGTTTTGGCAAGCCAAACCACAGGGTTTTAGAAATACAAAATTTAGGAGGACAGCAATGTTTTGTTATCAGTGTGAACAAGCGGCCAAAGGTGAAGGGTGCACGGTGCTGGGCGTATGCGGCAAAAACGCCGAGGTGGCGGCCCTGCAGGATTTATTGATCTACAGTCTCCAGGGGCTGTCGCAGGTGGCCGCGGCCGGCCGCAAAGTCGGCGTCCGCGACCGGGAAGTCAACGTCTTTACCTGTGAAGCGGCGTTTTCGACGTTGACCAACGTGGACTTCGACCCTGATCGCCTGGTGAAGCTGATCAGGAAGAGCGTCGAACTTCGGGAGCAGCTGCAAGCGAAAGTCCTTAAGGCCGGGGGCAAGCCGGAGGCCGGCGCCGGCCCGGCAGCTTTTAAGCCCGAAGCCGCCAAGGATGGCCTGGTCCAGCAGGCCGAAGCGGTGGGCCTCAAATCCTATCCCGCCGCCGATGCCGATATCCTGGCCCTCAAGCACACCCTGCTGTTCGGCATCAAAGGGGTCTGCGCCTATGCCGACCACGCCCGGATTCTGGGGCAGGAAGACGACAAGGTCTATGCCTTCATCCACGAGGGCCTGGCCGCCATCGCCAGTCCCGACCTGGGTCTGAACGACATCCTGGGGCTGGTGCTCAAATGCGGCGAGATCAACTTGAGGGCCATGGAACTGCTGGACGCGGCCAACACCGGCCGCTACGGCCACCCGACGCCCACCCCGGTGCCCCTGGGGCACAAGAAAGGCAAGGCCATCCTGGTTTCCGGACACGATCTCCTGGACCTGGAAGAGATCCTGAAGCAGAGCGCCGGCAAAGGCATCTCCGTCTACACCCACGGCGAGATGCTCCCCTGTCACGGCTACCCCGGCCTCAAGAAGTACCCCCATTTCTACGGCCACTACGGCACTGCCTGGCAGAACCAGGCCAAGGAGTTCGCCGAGTTCCCCGGGGCCATCGTCATGACCACCAACTGCATCCAGCGGCCCAAGGAGGTCTATGCCCCCAACCTGTTCACCCGGGGCCTGGTGGGCTGGCCGGGCATCACCCACCTCCCGGACCTCAACTTCAAGCCGGTGATCGACAAGGCTTTGGCCTTGCCGGGCTTTGCCGAAGACAGCAATGGCAAATCGGTCATGGTCGGCTTTGCCAGGAACGCCGTTTTAGGCGTGGCGGGCGCGGTCATTGAGGCCGTCAAGAACAAGCAGATCCGGCACTTCTTCCTGGTGGGCGGCTGCGACGGGGCCAAACCCACCCGCAACTACTACACCGAGTTCGTGGAAAAGGTGCCCAAGGACTGCGTGGTCCTGACCCTGGCCTGCGGCAAGTTCCGCTTCTTTGACAAAGAAATGGGCGATATCGGCGGCATCCCCCGGCTCCTGGACGTGGGCCAGTGCAATGATGCCTACTCTGCGGTGCAAATCGCCGTGGCCCTGGCCAACGCCTTCGGGGTGGGGGTCAACGACCTGCCCCTGTCCATCATTTGTTCCTGGTACGAGCAGAAGGCCGTGGCCATCCTGTTGACTCTCCTTTACCTGGGCATCAAGAATATCCGCCTGGGGCCGTCACTCCCGGCCTTCATCACCCCCAACGTCCTGGACGTGCTGGTGAAAAACTTCGACCTCAAACCCATCACCACCCCGGATGAGGACCTGAAGGCCATCCTGGGCTAATGCCGCCTTGAACCGGAGGAAGGGGACCGGCTGCTTCAGAGTCCCCTCCTCCGCCATGTTTGCCGTCTCCCCCTTGCCGCGCCCCGGCCATTGATTCCGTCAGTTTCTTCCCTCCCTGAAGGCGGCGCCCATCTGATACCGAGTCGCAATCACAACGCGCGGCATTGTAGGGGCGCACCCGCGTGTGCGCCCTCAATTCAGG
>PEWM01000034.1 GCA_002779455.1 Deltaproteobacteria bacterium CG07_land_8_20_14_0_80_60_11 | reverse complement strand
GTCCGGGTAAAACCGGTCTCCCCGGGGGGGAGATCTTCATAAACCATCAACGCGTCGCCTTTCGCAGTTTGGCCTTGACAATATTTAAGCTAAAATTATATATACTTAATTCGGAAATTGCCAGGGTGAAGCGCTGCAGGTTTTCCCCGGCATCCGGCCGAAGTGGCGGAACTGGTAGACGCGCTGGGTTCAGGGTCCAGTGGGGGCTTCCCCGTCGGGGTTCAAATCCCCGCTTCGGCACCATCGGTAAATCAACAGGCGCAACCCTTTACGGGTTGCGCCTTTTTTGGTGTGCCGGACCGGGAAAGGCCATCATTTCCCGGCCGGCAAATCTTATCCCGGCTGGCGCCAACCTGCGGCAGCCCACCTTTTCCCGGCAATTCCGCCCCTGATCCCCCACACCGGGATTTTAATCAGGAGGTCGGGGGCCGCGGTTAAACGCCGGCAATTATTTTTGCAGATACATGACCACCAGGCCCGCCAGGATGAGGCCGCAGGCCACGAAATCGCCATAGGCCAGGAACCTGGCCAGGCCCCGGGCGGCGGGCGGCTTGCTCTGCTTCCCCCGCCGGCGCCCCAGGTTGTTCAACAGCAGCACCCCCATGCCTGCCAACGCCAGAATTTCTCCGGTTTTAACCACCACCGTCACACACCCCCTGGCTCCCTGGAGCCCTTGATTTGATCGCTTTTCGTAGAGAGCCTCTGGCAAAACTGGTTCTGTCATCCTGAACGGAGTGAAGGATATCCACCTTTTGAACATACGAGATTCTTGTATGCGCTCAGAATGACAGATGTTGTCAATGAAGAGTTTTGCAAGAGGCTCTATAGTAACACAGCGCCCCTCGGCCGCCAAGGAGAGACCGGCGCGCCCGGCCTTTCGGCCTCAGGGTCGGCGGGGCAGCAGGTTGGTCAGCAGGTTGAGGGCCGCCACCAGGGCGGCCAGGGCAAAGGCCTTCTGGAAGGCGGCCAGGTCCGGACTGACTCCGGCCACGGGCGAGGCGTGGTTGCCGCTGAGCCAGGCAAAAACTGAGACGATCAAGGTGATGCCCACCAGCGACCCCAGGTTTTTGAGGACCGCGTTGGTGCTGGCCGCCAGGCCGATGAAGGCGGGCTTCACCCCCCGCAGAATTTCATTGAGATTGGGCGCCTGGAAAAGGCCGAACCCCAGGCCGATGACGATGAGCCTGGACGCCAGGCTCAGGGTGGAGGCGTCCGGGCCGGCAAAGATGAGCGAGATCAACCCCGTTAGGATCAACCCGGCTCCGGTCCTCAGAATCAACAGGTTTCCCAGCCGGTCCGCCAGGTAGCCGCCGAAGGGGGCCACCAGGGCGTTGCTGGCGCTCAGGGCCGCCAGCAGAAACCCGGTTTGCCCCGGGGTGTAGTGATAAACCTGCTCCAGGAAAAAGGGCAGCAAAAAGAAGGCGCCCATCACCGGCGCAAAGGTCAGCACCACCGCCAGGGACCCGGCCACAAAGGGCCAGCGGCCCCAGAGCTCCCGGTGCAGCAGGGGGTCAGGGCGCCGGCGTTCCCGGAAATGCAGGGCCAGCCCCAAGAGCGCCGCCAGCCCCAAGGCTCCCAGGGTTTCGGCGCTCCACCCGGATTTTTGGATCCGGGTCAGGCCCAGCAAGAGCATTCCCAGGGTCCCGGCCAGGAGCACGGCTTCCCTGAGGTCAAAAGACCGCCAGCTCCAGGCCTTCTGGGCCTTGATCGGCGAGAGGACCCGGCCGCCCACCCAAAAGGCCCCGGCGCAGATCGGCAGGTTGATGAAAAAGATAAACGGCCACCCCAGGTAGGTGGTGATAATTCCTCCCAGGGGGGCGCCCACGCTGATGCCGGTGGCGAAGGCGGTGGAAAACAGGCCCAGGGCCAGCCCCCGTTCCCCTTCCCCGTAGGCCAGGGCAATGAGCTTGGGGGCCACCCCCAGCATTAACGACCCCCCAATCCCCTGGAGGGCCCGGGCGGCCACCATCCAGGCCAGGCCGGGGCTGACGCCGCACAGGGCCGAGGCCCCGGTAAAGATCACCAACCCGAGGAGGAAGAGCTTGCCCGGCGCCAGGAGGTCCCCCAACCGGCCGCTGGTCAAGAGGAGCGAGACGTTCATCAGGAGGTAGATCAACATGACCCAGGAGATCTGGACCAGGGAAACCTGAAAATCCTGGGCGATCTGCGGCAGGGCGATGTTGACAATGCTGGTGTCCAGGGTCGCCATAAAGGCCCCCACACAGACGGCCAGCAGGATGACGCGCCGGTTCAGGGGCTGAGTTTCCGGAGTCGGGGCCGCGGCAGGCATGGTTTTATATCTTATACCGGTTTTCAGTTTTCGGTTAAAAAATAAGAATTGTCAATAAGTTCCAGGTTGGGTTGGTTTGATTTGAAAGGGAAATTGGTATTACTTGAAACCGCATCGGAGCGGGAGAGGATTTTAAGGCAACCGGTTGTCGGGGCATTGGGAAGCAACTATTACCATCAAAAATAATTTTTTGTAGCCGGAGGCGAAAGCACGCGCCGGCACAGGCGAGACGCCTGTGCCACCGGTTTGATGGCTTTTGGTACGAGATGGGCGCCAGGGCTGGCGGCCAGTGAAACTGGCGGAGAGAGAGGGATTCGAACCCTCGGTGGAAGTTTCCCCCCACACTCGCTTAGCAGGCGAGCACCTTTGGCCACTCGGTCATCTCTCCGGTTGGGCTTTTCTGTGCGTTACGGCCGGTTCAGGGCCATGTCAGGCGAATGCGCCACCCAGGCCATAGCATAGGTAGCGAATTCTAATTTCTTAACCTCAACCTGAATATAGTCTTTGGGGTTAAAAGTCTTCTCGTCCACCTTGGACCGCATAACGGTAAGGAAGCGGTTGGCTGCCTCATAAGAGGTAAAGATATTGCCGTCCTTATCCCGGGGGACTCGAATCCGGTCACCCTTCCACCAAAAATCGATATAGTAGGTTTCCGGCCTGGCCTTATACTTAGGGCAGCGAAGCCCCTTGGAAGTTTCCTGAAACGGATGACAGCATTTCTCCCTGGTCCGTATTGCACCATTCATGCACAAATTATAAGTGGGAGTCTGCCAGTTTGTCAACGTATTCGCCTCGATAAGACCGATCTAAATCGTGATTTTGATGATTCCTGGTTCCCTGCCCCTGGCCCTTACCATTGGTCAGGTACTTTCAGAATTTTTTCCACGGCGCAGCCCATGGGTTTTTACGAAAGAACCCCGATTCTGACGACCGCCAAGGAGGGGATGTTTACCCATCCGGTAAGGCCAACCTGGGCAATCCTCCTGGCAACATTCCCGTACCCCCTTAGTGCTGCTGCCGGCGCATCTGAGGCACATGAGCCGAATGGTTTTTAGGGGAGTGAGCATTTATTTATTCCTTCGAAGAGTGTTCCCGCCTCTTACCGGGTGGCCTGAGCCCGAAGCCACTTATCTGGTGATCTGGAGCGGCTTGATGGAGCCCGGGAGGCCTGCTGCAGGCCCGGGGTTCACCTACCGGCAGGGCTGAAGGGGCTCCAGGGAGGGCTGCAGGCTGATCCGCAGCCTCAAAGATGATCATGATCCCCCCGACACCCTC
>PEWM01000257.1 GCA_002779455.1 Deltaproteobacteria bacterium CG07_land_8_20_14_0_80_60_11 | reverse complement strand
CAGGCGGGGCTCACCGCGGTCACCGGCAGTCTGGTTACCACCAGCCGCATCATCCACAAGGGACGTCAGGGAGAGCCCCTGACCGGTTTGCCGCGGCCGGTTCTGGACCTGGAAACCGTCGCCCTGGCGGAGTTGGCCGCGGCTCGGGGTCTGGCCTTTTTGGGCCTCAGGGCTATTACCGACGCGGCCGCCGAAGAAATCCCGGGATTTCTCCATACTGCCGGGGACCAGGGGGCGGCCGTGGGGATTTGGGCCGCCCTCCGGTGGCTGGCGGCCGACTTGCGGCGGTTCACGGACCTCCTCCACCTCTGGCGCCGGAGCCGCCGCGCCGCAGGTAAGCTGGCCCGGGCCTTGACGGTCCTGTGGCCTTTACTGCTGGCGGCCGGGGGCGAGCTTGAGAGCCAGCCAGCTCAGGAAGGGCAGGTAAATGAAGATCCCCACCCAGCCCAGGCAGGTCTCCCCGATGAGGAAGGTCATGGCCAGGTTGAAGCCCAGGATGCCCAGGTAAAGGCAGGGGCCCAGGAGGGCCTGGGAGGGAAAGCGCCGCCGGCCCCAATCCCACCAGGGAGAAGCGGGCGTCCGGGTAATGATCAGCTGCAAGACCCCGATGAGTCCTAAGGACACCAGGAACCAGCCGCCGAAGTTGCTCAGGGGGACGCCGAAATAGACCCCGGGCTCGGGATAGCCGTAGATTTGCCCCAGGAACCAGCGGTACCCGCGGAGGGCCAGGGGGTCGATGACGATATCCAGGGTCACCATCAAGACCGCCCCCAGGATGAGCGGGCGCCACGACCCCTTCAGGGCGGCTTCCCCCTCAAGAGAAAACCGTCCGCCCTCCCAGCGCCCCGGGGTCAACGCCAGCAGCGCCAGGGAATAGCTGGCATAGGCCAGGAAGACATAGGACAGGGAATCCATGCAGGGCACCCCGGCCACCCAGATTTCCCGGTCCACGGTGGCGGGGATATAGAGGTATTCGCCGAAGGGAAAGCCGGAGTGGATGGAGCAGAACTCCGCGGCCCAGGAGATGAGATAGCCCAATACCAGAAAGGCCAACGCCCGGCCGGCCCCCAGGCGCCAGATGGCGATCAGCAGGTAAGCCCCCAAAAAGATGAACACATATGGCCTCAGATAGATGGTGCCCGCCAGGAGCCCCAAAAAGTGGGCCATAACGGTCTTCTCCTTCGAGGTACGGGGGCTGGTGCCCCGGTACCGCAAAACCGCCATCCCCGGGATGCGGGGTGGTTTGTCCGGGAACCATACCACAAAGCCGGTTTTACGGTCAATCGGCTATTTTCTGTAGCCGCAGGCTTTAGCCTGCGCCTGCACAGGCTGGGAAGCCTGTGCCACCCTTTGACTGCGATCTGGTATGAAAGCCGCCAGAGCGCCCAAACACCCTAAGCTGCCCTCCCTCCCGGCAACCGAGCGGCGGCGCGGCGAACCACTTCCCGGCTTCCTGGTCCTGAACCCGGCTCGCCGGCGGCTGATTTCCCCCTAACTCTATGATACAATCAGAGCCAAATACCCGGCCGGGGTCTTGAAGGAGCACGGTGCGCACCCCGCCGCCCTGGGAGGAAGTCTTAGGTGAAGGTAGTATTGGCCAGCACCGCCGGGTTTTGCATCGGCGTCAGACGGGCATTGGAATTGGTCCTGAAGGCCATCAACGATAACCCGACCAAGATTTATACCTATGGTCCGCTGATCCATAACCCCCAGGTCCTGGAATTGTTGCGGGAACGGGGGATAACGATTCTGCAGCCCGGGGAAGAGATCCCGGCGGGACTGGTGGTGATCCGGGCCCACGGCATCCCGCCCCAGGAACGGCGCCTGCTGGAGCAGGCCGGCGGGCGCATCATCGACGCCACCTGTCCCCGGGTGGCCAAGGTCCAGGCCATCATCCGGCGCTGGGCCGCCAAAGGCTGCGCCACCCTGATCGTCGGGGACGCCGACCATCCGGAGGTCCGGGGCCTGATGGGCTACACCGAGGCCCGGGGTTACGTGGTCTCCACCTCCCGGGATGTGGCGGACTTGCCTGACCTGAACTCGCTGATCGTGGTGGCCCAGACCACCCAGAGCGAGTGCCAGTTCGAGGCCCGGGTCCGGGAAATCGCCGCCCGGTTCCCCCAGGCGCAGGTTTTCAATACCATCTGCGATGCCACCGCCTCCCGCCAGGCCGAGGTCCAGGAACTGTCCCGGCAGGCGGAGGCCCTGGTGGTGGTGGGGGGGCGCAACAGCGGCAACACCCAGAGGCTGGTGGAGATCTCCCAGGGGACCGGTATCCCCACCTACCATGTGGAGACCGAGCAGGAGTTGGATCTGGTGGAAATCAGCCGGTACCAGACCGTGGCGGTGACCGCCGGCGCCTCCACTCCCAACTGGCTCATCGGCAACGTGGTGAACACGCTGAAGCATGCCTGGGCCTTCCGCCCCGGTTCCTGGACCAACTATCTGTACCGGGCCTGGCGCTTTTTCCTCAAATCCAACATCTATGTGGCCATCGGCGCCGGGTCCCTGAGCTACACCTCGTCCTTGCTGCAGCAGGTGGAGCCCCAGTTCACCTATTTTTTCGTGGCGTTTTTCTACGTCTACGCCATGCATCTGCTCAACCATTTTACCGACAAGGCCTCCAAGCTCAACGATCCGGTTCAGACCATGTTTTACGGCCGCCACCGGCGCTTTCTCCTGGTCACCGGGTTCCTCTCCGCCCTGATCGCCCTGGGTCTGGGCGCCTACCTGGGGCCGTGGCCCTTTATCTTTGTCCTGGTGATGAGCGGCATCGGCCTGATGTACAACTTCAAGATCATCCCGGAGCGCCTGGCCCGGTCCACCGGCATTTACCGGCTGAAAGAGATCCCCGGGTCCAAAACCATGTTCACCGCGGTGGCCTGGGGCGTGCTGGCCGCCCTCATCCCGGTGGTGTGCTCCGACCAGGAAATTTCGGGCGCCACGGTCATCGCCTTTTTCTTCGTGGCGGGCATGATCTTCATCCGCTCCGGCCTCTTTGAGATCATGGCCATCGAAGGGGACCGGGTGGTGGGCAAGGAAACCCTGGCCATCGCCCTGGGCAAAGACCGCACCTTCACCCTGCTGGTCTTCGGCTCCCTGGCCTTTGCGGCCATGTTGCTGGGGGCCGCCTGGGCGGGCGTCATCCCTTCTCTGGGCTACACCCTGAGCCTGTGCGGCGTCTATATGCTGGGCTATCTTCTCCTCTACCACCGGGGCCTGATGGAGTCGAGCCTCATGCTGGAGTCCCTGGTGGAAGGCAACATGATCCTGGCCGGGGTCCTGGCCTTTATCTGGGACCCCTATAATACCGTTTTCGGTTTTCAGTTTTCGGTTTTCGGTTAAATAGATTTGTCATATCAACAAATTAATGGGATGGTGGGTCTCTTTTGAATCGAAAAAATGCAGGACGGGCACTGCCCGCCGATGCCGCGAATTTTTCTGAATTATTTGGTGGGTAAGACGCACATTTGTCTGGTGGCACAGCCTTTCCAGGCTGTGCACGACTAACCTGCTTCCTTGACACAGGCTGGAAAGCCTGTGCTACCAATTTAAAGAACTTTTCCGAAAAGGTGGTTTGTTGAATTGAATCAATAGGCCATTTTTTTAATAGGCGAGCCCCGGCGCCCGGCGGAGAACTGCCCAAAACCGCCGGGAGAATTATACCATGTTCCCTTTGAAATGAAACAAATTATCCAGATAACCTATTGATATCACTGGTAGGGGCGGGTTTCAAACCCGCCCCTACAAAACTAACCCGGTATTAATCCCGGCGGCCATGCATTTTTTTGCAATTTTTTATTGACAAAAGCCTTGACTCAATTTAATATGGCCGTGGATAAAACCGGTAACGGAAAGGAGGTGGGAGAGAAGCCAACGATAATCAGCAGTTAGGTGAAAATGGAAAGGAGAAAC
>PEWM01000105.1 GCA_002779455.1 Deltaproteobacteria bacterium CG07_land_8_20_14_0_80_60_11 | reverse complement strand
ACTGACAGGACAGAATTAAGGGTTTCTGGGGTAAATGCGGGCGGCGCGGCGGTGGTTCCCTTCAGGCCGCCACCCGCCGTTTGATCTCCGCCACGTCCTGCTCCAGTAATCTCACCCGCCCCACCAAATCGGTATGTTCTTCCCGCCGGACAATCACCTCGTACAAGCGAGCGATAGACCGGTTGGTCTCGTCGTTGCGACCGATGAGGTCGGCATGAATCGCATTGATACGTTTATTGGTGTCATCGTTGCGCTTGATGAGGTCGGCATGAATCGCATCGATCCGTTTGTTGGTGTCATCGATACGTTTATTAATGTCGTCGATGCGCCGGCTCTGATCCGCCAAGTGGAGGTTTAAGTCGTCCAGCCGCTTGTTGGTGAGCACCAGGGTGGCCTTGATCTCTCCCTGCTCTAACCTGAGCACCTGCAGCTCCGGCAGCACCAACTCTTTCAGGGCGGCCAACACCGCTTCCTTCATGGACATCAGTACCACCTCCTGTGGCTTTTTATAAAAGTTTACGGCAACCAAAGCGTTAGGTCAAGGCAATGGCGTCGTGCTTTGCAAAAATGTCATACCGGTGGCCGGTCAGTCGGCCTCTTAGCGTAAAAAGGGAAAATTTCTCGCTCACCAGAAAGGCGTGGCCGATTTCCTCCGGATTGTAGTTGGAGCTGGCAGGGTGTGGTTTGGCGGAACCGGGCATGGTTCGGTTTGGCAATCAAACCTCAACAACCTAAAGAAAGGGCACCCTTGGCCCCTTATGGGGATCAACCACAGAAAGTGCGCAGACTGTCTTAGGCGACCTTTTTCACCTCCAAAACCATCTGTCTCCCCAGGGCATGCAGGGCCCGGTCCAACATATCGAGGCGGGAATGATGCTTAACGTCCAACAACCGTCGCACCTGGCGATCATCCTGTCGCAACCTCGCCGCCAATTCCACCTGGGTCACCCCTTCTTCCAGCATAGCCTGAAAAACCGCCAGCTTGGCCGCCACCAAGGGTGGCACCGCCACGGTGCGCTGTCCCCGCTTTGGCTTAGAGGGTGTCGGCACGCGGCGTCGAATCGCCATATAGCCCTCCGTCAAGGCCAACACCAGGGCCTCCTGGGCTAACCGCAGGGCCTCTGTTTCATCCCGTCCGCAGGTGAGCGCTTCCGGCACATCCACAAACTTGGCCATCAGCGTACCGTTTTTCATAGGATGCAACGTCACCGGATATTCCAAATGCATACTCTTTTCTCCTTACAAGACCTCTTGCGGTTTCAGCCCCAACTGCTTGCAAACCTCTCTGAGAAAGTGAGGGTCCAAATCCAACCCACCGTGCACAGGTACCGTGCTACTGCGGCCCTTATAGCGCACCAGAACGTGGCTACCCTTTCCTCGTTTGGCCACTATCTCCGCCCCAGCCCGTCGCAAGCACCGCAGAAATTCCCTGGCCTGCATGGATTTAGTTTAGGACATATTTGTCCGGGTGTCAACCACCAAGCCGACAAATGGTGAAGTGCCCTGCCTCTCCGTATGGTCACCTGCGGCGGCGCTCAGGTTGCTCGAAAGCCAAGCCTTATCCTCCGCCCAGGCAACCAACAGTTTATCAAAAACTAAACAAGGAGGGGGGTCAATTTTGGGTTGGCGCGGGGGTCATTTTTCAGTTGGCATTACCATATTTCCACCATCCCGAGTCCAAGAACGGAAAACCGGATCCACCTCAAAGAGAATTAACATCACTATGCCCGAGGAGACCCTGCGCCGCGTTGACGCAGCGGCGAAGCGACCGGGCTTGAGCCGTTATTCTTACCTTACCCTAGCCGCCCAGGAAGTCATGGAACAGGAAGATTGCAATTCCACCGCGTAAAAAGGGAAAAATTCTCGCTCACCAGGAAGGCATGGCCGCCTTGCTCCGGATTGTAGTTGGAGCTGGCAGGGTGGGGTTTGGCGGAACCGGGCATGGTTCGGTTTGGCAATCAAACCTCAACAACCCAAAGAAAGGGCGCCCGCCTCCGAAAATTTGGTTTCTTGACAACATTACCAATTTCAGGTAATGTGACGATATGCTCTGGGAAGTCGGGTTTACCAGCAAAGCGGCCAAACAGGCAAAAAAGCTCCCCTGGGAAATTGTGGAAAATCTGGGTGCCCTGGTGCGAGAGTTAAAGGTAAACGGACCGGAACGGATTAACTGGCCAAGCTATAGCAAACTGAAAGGAAAAGAAGGTTGCTATCATTGCCACCTGCGGAAGGGCAGGCCCACTTACGTACCGGTATGGCAGGTGGAAGATTCAGAAAAAAGCCGGGTGGTGATCAGATATGTCGGAACCCATGAAGGAGCAGATTACCAGAGAATTTGTTGATTTGACCATCCGGGTGCCAGCGCCACTGGCCGTAAGGATGCAGCGTTTCATGGAAGCGGCGCTGGAATTGATCGAGGATCAGGAGCATGACCGCCTTTATGCCTTTGAGGAATTATTTCCCGATTTCCATGCCGGTAACGCGCTGCGGGGGGCACGGACGCGGGAGGGTTTGACTCAGGCGCAATTGGCTGAACGAGTCGGGGTAAAAATCCATCACATTTCAGAAATGGAGAACCGTAAGCGTCCTATCGGTAAGGAAATGGCCAAAAGGCTATCCAAGGCGCTGAATATTGGTTATCGGGTTTTTTTGTAAGAGATGTGAGTGAGGCAGTTATTCCCTGAACAATGACACGCCCGCACGAGTGGCGGCCTGACGCAAGACTTCGTCGTTGGTGGCTAAAGGAAAACCACGGCGCATAGCCAAGTGGAGGTAGGCAGCATCATAGGTGGAAAGCCGTTGCTCCCGCGCCAGCGCCAGAATTTCTCCTAACATCAGCTCCGCCCGTTCAGCCTCCACCACGATGGGAAGCTGCCAGAGAAGAGCCAGGAATTGCACACTAGCCGCTTGATTGAGCCGCCCGCGCCTTTCGGCGACTAAAAGGGCGTTGCCCACCTCCCAAGGCCAGATGTTAGGCACGAAGGCCTTGACTGCGGCCAGGGATTCCAAAACCAGGTCGGTATAAGCATTCCCTTCGTCTTCAAAGGCCCATGCCAGAGTTACCGAGGCATCCAATACCAATGCCGGCCGGGACATCACAGACGCCCTTCTTCCACCAGCTGGCGTATTGAAAGTCCGGCCAAACGACGCCCCTGGCGGAAGACCTTAATAGCGGCGATGGTCACCTGAGGATCCGGTTGGCTGCGGCCAGCTACGGGAATTAACGCCGCTACCGGAACGCCATGTTTAGTGATGATAATCTCCTCCCCCCGAGCTACCTGTTCCAGCAATTGTGAGAGACGGGTTTTCGCCTCATAGGCTCCTACTTGAGGCATATATACCTCCTTTAAACCGGTATAAGACTAGTCTATTAAATGATATTGTTGATGTCAAGCGTAACAGGACAGATAGAGAAGAGAATGGAATAATCACCCTCAGGTCAGCTAAAAATTATTTCCTGACCATCCATTGAAAAAGCCTGTTAAAAAGTACCTTCAGGACTGAAGTTCAAAGTTCAGGGTCATCGTTTTTCGCGTCATTTTTGAGTATCCAGCCGGCAGTTATAATCCGAGATTATGCGATAACCCTGGCCGCCGCGGTTTGGCGTTACGCCGCAAATCGCCGGATTTTCACTTCCGCCCCGTTAACCACCGCCTTTTCCGCTCGG
>PEWM01000277.1 GCA_002779455.1 Deltaproteobacteria bacterium CG07_land_8_20_14_0_80_60_11 | reverse complement strand
AGTGGAATCGGTAGATAGCATTCAGAAAGGGTCCTTTCAAGAATTCGATGTTTCCCAGCTAAGGGAAGTTATTAAATCATTAAAGGATTCTTTAGATAAACTTGGCATTGAAGGGGAAATAAAGGCGGAATTAGTCTCAGAAATTCGTACTCTTGAATCGCAAGCCGATTCCCCTAAACCAAAGACTTCGATAATAAGGGAATCTTTAGCGTCTGTGAGAAAAATTCTTGAAGGTGCTGCTGGAACATTGGTAGCAAGCGGCTTGCTTGATCAGATTGGGAAGCTTTTCAGTCCATAAACCGGTTTTTTCTGTTCGTTCCCAAGTTGCACTTGGGAACGCAATTATGGCCCAAACCATGCTTGGGCAAACTGCCCCCCTGCCAGTTGTGTATCGATACTTATGGGCGTTATGGTAGAACACCTATGAAATCCATCAAAATCGGCCTGATCGGTTTCGGCACTGTGGGGAGCGGCGTGGTACGCCTGCTCACCGGGCAGCGGGAGTTGCTGGCCCGGCGCCTGGGCGCCGATCTGGTCTTGAAGAAGGTGGCGGACCTGGACCTGGACCGGCCGCGGCCCGTGGTTCTGCCGGCGGATCTCCTCACCACCCGGGCCGAAGACATCCTGGACGACCCGGAAATCGATATCGTGGTGGAACTCATCGGCGGCGCCGGCGCCGCCCGGGACTATGTGATGGGCGCCATCGCCCGGGGCAAGCACGTGGTCACCGCCAACAAGGCCCTCCTGGCCCTTCACGGCAACGACCTGCTGGCCGCGGCCGCGGCGCAACGGGTGGAGGTCGCGTTCGAGGCCTCGGTGTGCGGCGGCATTCCCATCATCCTGGCCCTGCGCCAGGGGCTGGCCGCCAACCGGGTCCAGGAGCTGTTCGGCATCTTGAACGGTACCGCCAATTATATCCTCACCCGGATGACCCAAAGCGGCGCCTCCTATGCCCAGGCCCTGGCCGAGGCCCAGGCCCAGGGGTTCGCCGAAGCCGATCCCACCCTGGACGTGGAAGGGATCGACACCGCCCACAAGCTGGCCATCCTCATGAGCCTGGCGTACGGGTCCCAGCTGGACCTGGAATCCATCGCGGTGGAGGGGATCAGCCGGCTTGACCCCCTGGACCTGCAGTTCGCCGGGGAATTCGGCTACTGCCTGAAACTTCTGGCCATTACCCGGGATGACGGGCGCCGGGTGGAGGCCCGGGTCCATCCCACCCTGGTCCCCCGGACCCACATGCTGGCCAACGTGGGCGGCGCCATGAACGCGGTGTACCTCACCGGGGAGGCGGTGGGACCCATCCTCCTGTACGGGCAGGGCGCCGGGATGATGCCCACGGCCAGCGCCGTGGTGAGCGACCTGATCGACCTGGCCCGCAATATCATCCATGGGGTCCCCGGCCGGGTGCCGGCCCTGGGGTGGGAATCGGCGCTCAGCACCCGGCGGCTCATCAAGCCCATCAACGACCTGGTGACCAACTACTATTTCAGATTTTCGGCCCTGGACCAGCCCGGGGTCCTGTCCCAGGTCTCGGGCATCCTGGGAAAACATAACATCAGCATCGCCGCGGTGATCCAGAAGGGCCGGGAAGTGGCGGGTACGGTGCCCATTGTCATGATCACCCACGAGGCCCGGGAGGCCGACGCCCGCCAGGCCATGGCCGAGATTGACCAGTTGCCCATCGTGTCCCCGCCCACGGTATTTTACCGCATTGAGGACCCCCACCTCCACGCCGCCCAGATTTAGGGGGGAGAAGAGGAGAAGATAGTGTGGGGGGAGGCCGGGGGCAGAAAGTGGTCAGTAACCATAAAAAACAATTGACAACTGACAACTGATTCAAAAGGAGATCACCATGAGCGACTTCTGGGCCTTCCGGACCATGGTCACCCCGGTCATCATCCAGATTCTCTTCTGGATCGGCGCCATCCTCTGTCTCATCACCGGCGCCATAATGGTTATCTACGGGGCCACCCATTTTCAGGGGGGCCAGGGCCACTACCTGTGGAAAGGGGTGCTCCTCTTCGTGCTGGGGCCCCTGGGGGTCCGGGTTTACTGTGAGATTTTAATCATCTTCTTCCGCATCAACGAGACCCTGACGGAAATCAAGCACGCTATGGGACAACGCCCGCCCGAGGCGTGAGCCGTTCTGCCGGACAAGGATGACCGGAGGCCCCAAGACGCCTTGGGGTTAGATGCGCCCTCGCCCCACAAATTAACCCGGTTTCCTCCTGCCACCTTGCCACATCCGGACCCTACCAGTTATTATGAAAGAAGCGCCCCCATCCCGGGGTTCCCTGGAGGCGAGTCAGCATTCACTCTGTCGCGTAAAGGTCAGGTTTACCTATGAAATACGTCATTCTGGTAGGCGACGGCATGGGGGACTACCCCATGGCCGAGTTGGGCGGCAAAACCCCGCTGGAGGCGGCCAAAACCCCCTATATGGATGAACTGGCCCGGCAAGGCGAGCTGGGGTGCGCCCGCACCATCCCCTTAGGCAAAGAGCCGGGCAGCGACATCGCCAATCTGGCTATCATGGGGTATGACCCGGCGCGCTACCACACCGGCCGGGCGCCGCTCGAGGCCGCGGCCCTCGGGGTGGAACTGGGTCCGGCGGAGGTGGCCTTCCGCTGCAACCTGGTGACCCTGCGCCACGAGGACTCGGGGCTTATCATGGAGGACTACGCCGCCGGGCATATCACCAGCGAGGAAGCGCGGGAGATCATCCAGGTGCTGGATTCAGCCCTGGGACGGGACGGACGCCGCTTTTACCCGGGGGTGAGCTACCGGCACCTCCTGGTGTGGACCGAGGGAGACGCGGCCTGGCGCACCTACCCGCCCCACGACTGGACCGGCAAGGAAGTGGGCCATCTTATGGTCGCGGGCGCCGCCGCACCTTTGTGGGACCTGGTGCGGGCCTCCTGGCCCATCTTGAAGGATTGCGCCATCAACCGCCGGCGTTTGGCCCAGGGGAAAAAACCCGCGACCTCCATCTGGCTCTGGGGGCAGGGGCGGCCGCCTCAGATGCCCACCCTAAAGGAGCGCTTCGGCCTCACCGGCGCGGTGATCTCGGCGGTGGACCTCATCCGGGGCATCGGCAAGTATGCCGGGCTCAAGCCCATTTTGGTCCCCGGGGCCACGGGTTTCCTGGACACCAATTACGCCGGCAAGGTGGCCGCGGCGCTTGCCGCCCTCAAGGACATGGACCTGGTCTTCGTTCACGTGGAGGCCCCGGATGAAGCGGGGCACAGTGGCAATCTGCAACTCAAGCTTCAGGCCATCGAGGACTTCGACGCCAAAGTGGTGGGGCCCATGCGGGCGGGGTTGGACCAGTTGGGGGATTACCGCCTGCTGGTGCTCTGCGACCATCTGACGCCGCTTAAGCTGCGCACCCACACCGCCGAGCCGGCGCCGTTCATTCTCTTCGATTCCCGGACCCCGGCTGACCGTCCCCGGCCCTACAGCGAGGCCGCGGCAAAAACTGCCGGCCTGCTCCTGGACCAGGGCGCCGACCTGCTGCCCCGGCTGCTGGAGAAATGAGATTGTGGGGGGAGAGCTAAAGACAGTCATGTAGGGTGCGCACCGCGCACCATGACTGGAACGGTAAAAGCAATTGGGGGGAGGGCTAGGGACAGTGGCACCGGCGTCTCGCCTGTGATCCCTGCCCTCCCCCCAAACCCGTATAAGCAAGTAGGGGCGACCCGTTGGGTCGCCCCGGTTCGTCGGCAAACATTTACCTTTGCAGAAAGGGCCAGGCGCTTGGTCCCTTTCCTCCTGCAAAAATCCCTACAATCTCTCTTCCAAATACCGCACCGCATTCCTGAAGATGGCCAGGCCGGCGCCGACCTGTTCGGGGTAGGGTTCGCCCCGGCGGCGCCAGGCTTCTTTGTCCCGGGTCCAGGTGGGGTGTTGGAAGGAAGAGATATGGGCCTCGGGGTGGGGCATGAGGCCCAGGACCCGGCCGGTGGCGTC
>PEWM01000194.1:7643-14623 GCA_002779455.1 Deltaproteobacteria bacterium CG07_land_8_20_14_0_80_60_11 | reverse complement strand
CAACCGGAAATCGTACGCTCCATGACAAACTTCGAGTGGCTTAATACTCTATGTTTGACGTGCAATTAGTATTATTATCTGGCATCGACATCTGTGGGGAGGAAGATTTCAGATGGCGGGGGTAGGGAAACCCCAGGTTACCGGCGGGGATGTGAATGGAAAAGCAATAAGGGACCATTAAGGGACCATTCAAAATAGCCCCACCCGGTTTATTGCAACACCGACAGGACAAGCCAGCCGCAGGCTGGGGCAAGCGAGCACAGAGCCGGCGGAGAACTTCATTGCCCCCGTTCCCCGAGTAAACCCAGGAGCGGGGGCAATGAAGTCGCAGGTTCATGGTTCGTAAGGATAATCAATTAGAATGCATATTTCAGGCCCAGGTTGACCCCCTGGTTGGAGATCTTGTCCCGTCCCACTTCGGCGGTGTAGCCGACGTGGGCCACAAGGTTTTTGGTGACTCGAGCCGGGAGGTCGAAACTCACCACCGCAAAGTTCTGGCCGATTTTATCGGTCCGGAAGTTCATGGTGGTGCTGCCCTGGGCCAGGCGGGCGTTGACGCCGCGAGTGTTATTCGAAAACTCATGCTGCCAGACCACCGCAAGTTGCGGCTTTACGGTGACGTTTCCTACCTTGGCTCTGTAGGACGCCCGCGCCCCGATACCCGTTTGCAGGGAATCCGCCGTCTGACTGCCCACCTTGAGATTCAGGGCCCCGGCATTGCTTTCGGTGAAGCCTGCGGTGGTCTGGGTGGCATATTGCAGCGAGACCGTGGGACCGACGATGGCATTCCCTACTTTGAAGTCATACCCGGTTTCCCCGGCCGCCTGGAACTGGTTGCCGCTGGTATTGGCCTTGGCGGTGCGGTTGATCGTGCCGAAGGCAACGTTTCTCTCCATATCGTAGTTGCTATAGGTATAGCCTAAGGCGCCGTTCACATAGAAGCCCTTGACGAAAAAGGCGGAGTAGGCGTTGAAGGGAATGATGTTGGCGTTGATGTCGCCCCCGGTTCCCCCAATTCCGGTAAGGGTTTTGCTGTACCCGGTATTTACGCCCACCAGCAAGTTGTCCATGACCCAGTAATCCGCTCCCAGGGTAAACCCGAAGTTTTTGTAGCGGTAGCCCACCATGTTGGCGGTGGGACGCAGGTTGCCCCAGTTGGCCATGGGCTCAAGGTAGATCCCCCAGCGGTGTTCCGCCCCTTGGCGAATTAACGGGTTGCCGGCATCCGAGACGGTAAAGTTGCTGGCGGCCAGCAACATTTTAGTGTTGTCATAACCGAAGTTAAAGCCTCTCATGAACCCGCCGCCGCCGCTGCTGACCGCATCGCTGCCGAGCTCCGTCTCCCACCGCTGTCTGGCCAGGCGGTTTTGCAGGTATTGAAACTGCATGTGGGTGACGGGAAAGGCCAGGGTCGGCAGGGCGGCGTATTTCTCGGGAGAAATTTCATCGAAGGAGCGACTCACCGCTTGATCGGTGGTCAGGGCGTTGATGGCGTCGAAAACCGTTAACATGTCGCCCGAGGTCACGGAGGGCGCCAAGGCGTTCAGCATATTACCCACGGACCGCTGATTGCGGGACAGGCTGAGATCCGCCGGGGCGTAATTGCCCACCACTTGCAGGTCTACACTGTTGGTGTAATAGTTCGCCTGCCAGAACAGGGTCCGGCTATTGCCGACCCGGGTGTTGTCAATGGTGAAGGTGCTCGTTACGCCGCCGGCAGCCTGGACGATGCCAGGGAAAACCTGGTTAGTTGAAGGGAGATACCCGCCCAACACTCTGGGGGACAGCGTTGAGCCGGTAATGGTGGCGGTGCCAACGACGACGTTAACAATGTCGTAACTCCCAGGCGATGCGACTTCGCAAGCCAGGGTTGCACCGGGGGCGTTGGTCCAGTTGCCGGGGTTAATGGTTAAAGTCCCGGGCGAATTTCCCGGGTTGATAGTGCCCCCGGCATTGTTCACCAAGTTGCCGGTGATGACCCCCGAGCCCTTCACTAATCCACCGGCATTGTTGGTCAGGTTTCCAGTCAGGGTGCCGTTGACGACGGTATTGCCGCTATTGGTTAAACCACCCGCCAGGGTCAGGTTGCTGCCCGTGACAATATCTAATGTCGTGCCCGTCGAAGAGGTCATGGGGGCGGGGTTCGTATAAGCTCCGGTCCCTGACAGATTGAAGTTACCGCCATTTAAGGTCAAAAGCCCGGACAGGGTACCGGCGCTCAGGTTCAACGTGCCGCCCGTTACGGTGCTGGCCCCGCTATAGATGGCCAGGGCGCCGCTCATATTCAAGGTGCCGCCGGTCACTGTATTTGCACCGCTATAGGTGATGGCGGAGGCGCTGTTCAGGTTCAGGGTGCCGCCGCTCACCGTATTATTGCCGGTATAGTTGCCCACACCCTGCAGATTCAGGGTTCCCCCCGTCACCGCCGAGGATCCGGCATAGCCGCCGTTGCTCCCCGTCAGGTTCAGGGTACCGGCGGTTACGGTGATGCCACCGGTTGCCGTGCTGGTAAGATTGCCAGACAGGGTATCGTTGCTGGCGCCGTTATGGGTGAGAAGATTGCCGGTCAAAGGCAGGTTTTGCGTGAGTTCCAGGTTGGTGCCCGCGTCGCCGCCCAGGTTGAAGTTGCCGCCAATGGTCAGGGCGCTGGCCACCGTGATGTTCACGGCGCTGGACCCAACGGTCCCGCCATTGATGCTCAGCCCAAAGGATCCCAGCCCCGCATTGTTGCCTATCAGCAGGGTGCCTCCGGAATTTATGGTCACACCTGCTACTTTGCCAGCAGCACCCAGGATGGCCTGGGCTCCCGATTGCACCGTGACCGGGGCGCTGGAATAGTCCCCTTCCACCTTGAGCCCGCCTCCAGTCACCGTAATGGCGTCGGCGTAGGTGCTCGTGCCGGCATTAAGCGTGAGAGTCCCCAGCCCAATTTTGTTAAGGGCGACGCCCGTATAATAAGTGGTCAGGGTTGCGGGGTCTATAGACTGGTTGGCGTCGTTGGCCCCAAAATTCCGCGAGGTGAGGGTGTAGACGTACGTATCAAAAATGGACCAGGTATTGGTATTCTGATTATAGATATAAAAATCTACGGTAATCTTATTGCCGTCCACCGTCACCAGGCTGTAGCCATATTCAAGCTCTTTATCATTTTCCCATTTAACCCGGGGATCTGGATAAGTGTGGTCCCAGGCGCCCAACTGCGCGCCGCCGGTCCCAATTACTAGCTGTTGGATCTCCGGGCCTCCGTTGATGGAGACCTTGGCTCTATTGTACATGTGGTTGTGCCCGGCGAAATAGATGTTGACGCTGGAATCCCCTAGGCTTTTCCAGAAGGCGTCACGTGCGGCTTGATGATCCGCCAATGAATTTTCCGTGGGATCGACGGCAAAGGCCGGATAATGACCGTAAACAAAAGTGAAGGGCAGGTTATTGGCTGCTAGTTGCTGATTGAGCCAGGGCTGATTGACCTGTTGTGGGGCAGTGACGTTATCTTGATCGAGACCGATGATAAAAACATTTTTCTTGGAAAAGCTGTAAGTCATGCCCACTTCGTTGGTAGGACCGTTTTTGGGTATTTGGGTCAGGACATTGGCAATGTTGTCCATCCAGTTTTTAGCGTAATCGGGCCCGAGAGTGTTAACCTCGCCATAGGTCTCATGGTTGCCCCGGATAGGGTAAGTTATACTCAAGATGGGGGCCATGGCGGTCTTCCAGTGGGTATATTGCTCCGCCAAAGGGTCACATGTCTGATCGACTATCCCGCGGATCTGATCGCCACCAGCCAGAACGAAGGCCGGGTTTTGACTGGCAACCTGTTGGGCCATGGCCTCCACAATGGGTTTGTTAATTCCATAGCTGCCCGCGTCGCGTTGATCGCCCAAAACCGCAAAGGACCAAGAGTCTGCTTTTAGGGTATTGGGATAGGTCCCCCAGTTCAAGAGGACCAGCAAGAGAATAATGGCCAGGACACGAAAGGGACGGGTTTGTCTCATTTAGAGTTCCTTATCAGACCCTCTTCAGATGGAGGAGAACCATTCTTCTGGCGAAATATACTGCCATGACTGGAGAAATAAAACAAAAGAACTTCTTGCGGGTGACTCTAAATTGCGTTCTTGGACCAACAGATCGCTTACCACTAGGGAAACTTATCGAAATTTCAAAGAAAATTGTGATATTCTCTGTATATCAGCATCAGCCTGATGCCATCAAAAACTGGAGGTGGAGCATGAAAGTTTTCAAGGCCGTCAACCTGTTTCTGGATTACCACAAGCTGAACTCCCAAAAAAAATACGATCAGGGCCTACGGATCCATCTTGGCCAAATTCAGGGACTTTTTCCCTGACCACGACCTGGCTTCCATATCGCCAGAGGAGGTTCTCTCTTTCTTAACCAGTCTTAACGGCGAGTGTAAGCAGCTCACCAAGCACACCCGCTACGCCTATCTCAAGGCCCTCTTTAACTTCATCCGCAACAACTTAGATGCCCAGCCCAGAATCCCTGCGACACCCCGATGCTGAAAAAACTCTTTCGGCCGGGAAAGCTGACCCAATGGCAAATCCCCGAAAAGGAGACCATTGACGAGATTATCTTCCGGACCACCAAGGCGAGAAACCGCCTCATGCTGGAGCTCATGGCCCGGGGCGGCATGAGGGTAGGCGAGGTCTTGAAGCTTGCCGCCATGGATGTGGATGATCAGAAGCTTACCATCAAGAATTCCAAGAGTGGAAAAAGCGCCGAGGTGGTGTTTATCCCCAAGAAGCTGGCCGATAGGCTGAAGGATTATCTCAAGGCCAGAGGCGCTGCAGGAAACCAGAGAATTTTCCCCATCACCTATACCGCCGCCCGGGTAATGGTCAAAAAGGCCGGCGCCTTGGTAGGGGTCCATCTCAGGCCACACGACCTGAGGCGGCATGCGGCCACCTATGCCTCCAGGTCAGGGGTGCCCGTGGAGATCGTCAGCAAGGTCATCCTTAGGCACGCCAATCTCTCCACCACCCAAAGGTATCTCGGAAAGGTCAGCGATGTGGAAGCGGTGAGGTGTATCGAGAATTTGTATGGCTGATGCCTGGTTATTAGGGCGAGGTCAAGACAGGCCTCGCCCATCCTTAAAGATATTGATCTTTTTCTGATATCCCGCCATCCCGCCGGTTAATTTCTGATTACTCCCCACCCGCTTCAACGCAAGATTTTCCTCATGATACCCCGTTAAAAAAGCTTCGTTGCACCAGGTGCAAAGTCTCCTATGAAACCTGGGAGAGCTCTGCAAAATTCTCACCCTGCAGGCGCCGATAACCTGGGCTGCAACCTGGAGCCCCGGTGCGAGTCCATGGACGGCTGCCTCAAATGGCGGCGCCGGGCCGGTTTGCCGCCCAGGGGCCGAGATTTATTGACTATGAGGCCCATCAGGAATATAGGTATAAATTAAGGATTTTTTTCGGGTTAATGGCCGGGGGGCTCGGGTCATACCGATCTGCGCTCATAAAGGTAATTTCGCTTCGTGCGTCTCACGCACCAAGAATGGCGCGTGAGACGCGCCCTACGGATTTTGTGCTTTGAAAACAATTCTCCGGACCTGAAAATACTTTTTGCGAGCAATCTGGCGTCACAGGGGCGCAACCGGGTGAAAGGGAGAAGGTGAATATGAAGAACGTGGAGATGGCCGTCGAGGGGAACATTCTCACCATCAAGGTGGACCTGAGCAAGGAGATGGTATGAATCGCATCGCTTCTGAGGTCCCGCCGGAAAGCCTGTTGGCCCTCAAGCTTTCCCCTGAATCCCTGGCCGCAGAACTCCGTATGGCGGCCGCAGTGAAGCTCTTTGAATTGGGGCGCAGGTCTTCCGGCGCGGCGGCGGGTTTGGCCGGGGTGCCTCGGGTAGTGTTTCTCTCCCGCCTGGCCGACTATGGTGTGAATACCTTCAATCTGACCGAAGAGGAACTGCGCCGGGAGACAACCCTTGCCTGAAGTAATCTGCAACACTTCACCCCTCCAGTACCTGCACCAACTAAGGTTGCTGCACCTGCTGCCGGCGCTGGCCGGAACCGTCATCATTCCGTCGGCGGTGGCGGAAGAGTTGGTTGCGGGGCAGAAATTGGGCATCGATGTGCCTGAAGTAGATCAACTGGAGTGGCTCACCATCCGTCAACCGATGAGCGCGGCGGTTTTGCCGCTGGTGACCGACCTGGGGCCGGGAGAATCGCACGTGTTGGCCCTGGCGATGGAAATGCCGGGGGCAGATAATCTACGAAGAGGCGATATGGATCTTGACCGGCTATTTGACCATTTTGTGAGACCGCCCAGGAGAGCAGCCCACCCCGGATCAGGTTTCGGGGTTTGGCCGGCCGGGGGCCGAGGCAACTTTAGCAGGGGGGCGCATCTAAATTTTCACTGCCACAAAACTAACCCTTTTTGCTCTTAATACGCTTTTTGTGCAATGTGGTGGTGTCCCAATTTTCACGGGAGGTAAGCCATGGCGATCTTAACCAAGGTTATTCCCATGAATCACCATGTCAAACGGACCCTGGCGGGCCTCCCCCGGACACTCCACCATGACTTTGTGCTGACTTACCGGGGTAAACCCATTATTAACGAGGGCGGTGCTAAAGATTCCTTCAAGATGGCATGTAAGCGGGCCGGAATTAACCAGGGCCGGGACGTGGCCGGCGGATTGATCTTCCATGACCTGCGGCGTACGGTGAAAACAAATATGGTCAACGCCGGTGTTGACCAGATGCATCGGGACGTCATCTTAGGCCATAGTCTTCATGGAATGGACGTGCACTACATGGCTCCCTCGGAAGAAGACCTCCACCGCGCCATGGCTCGTTATACCGAGTGGTTAGATGGCCAATTGAATTTGCAAAGTGTTGACCATTCCGTTGACCAAACCAAAACCCCCGACATTGACTAAATTGTTAACCTATTGAATTAATTGGTGCCTGGGGCCGGACTCGAACCGGCACGGCCTTGCGACCGAGGGAT
>PEWM01000194.1:0-7632 GCA_002779455.1 Deltaproteobacteria bacterium CG07_land_8_20_14_0_80_60_11 | reverse complement strand
TGCGTCTACCCGTTCCGCCACCCAGGCAGGTGAGCAGTTTCAATATGGTGTAGTGATAGGCTGGCAGATGAGCCGGGTTGGTGAAGAGAGCTGGACATCGCTCCCGTTTTTCCCAATCAAGCCCGGTAATTTCTCCGTTTCCACCGGGTTATCCCGCTTAAACACCTGCAGAATTTGGGGGCCGGTAGCAGCCATTATACGCAAGTAGCCCTGGCCTTGCAACCCGCCAGTTGCGCATGGCCGTATACCTTGGGGATGAAAAACTGGCCGATGGCGTTGTTTATCAAGCCTGTTAAGAAAAATTTTTGGCGGCGCCGGCATCTTGCCGGTGCAGGCGCACAGGCTGAAAGCCTGTGCTACCATTGCCCAACCACAAACGCCGGGTGCATCTTACGCACCACTTAACCGGTTATGCATACCACCTTACCTGACAAATCCGTCATCTTCACCGCCGACGACTTTGGGCTCGCCGACGCCCTCAACGGTGCGGTGGTTGTGTCCCACCGGCAGGGGCTGCTCTCGTGCGCCAGCCTGATGGCCGCCGGCCCCCGGACCCAGGCGGCCCTGAGCCTGGCCCGAACTCTCCCCGGTCTCTGCCTGGGGGTTCACCTCACCCTGATCCAGGGGCGGGCCGTCCTGCCCCCGAAGGCCGCGCCTCACTTGGTGGATTCCCGGGGGTTTTTCCCCAACCACCCCGTGGCCACCGGCTGGCGGTATTTTTGCCAACCCCGCCTCCTGCCGGAAATCTGCCGGGAGCTGGCGGCCCAGATCGAAGTCGTCCTTAAGGCCGGCCTGACGGTCTGGCACCTGAACAGCCATCTCAATCTCCACCTCCACCCCCGCATCTTCCCCGTGGTGGCGGACCTGGCCCGAGAATACGGCATCCCGGCGGTGCGCCTGGCCCGGGAAGACTGGCGCACTACCCTGGCCCTGGCCCCGGACGGCCCTTTGCCCAAGATCGCCCAGGGCCTCATTTTCGCCTGGCTTTGCCGCCGGGCCGCGCGGCAAGCCCGGGCGGCGGGTCTGGTCTTTAATGACCATCTCTTCGGACTCACCAACGACGGACGGATGACCGAAGCCTACCTGACGGGCCTGGTGGACCGCCTCCAGCCGGGCGTGACCGAAATCTACTGCCACCCGGGTCTTTACGCCGACCCGGAGCTCAGGCGCTGGGCCCCCCGGTACCGCCGCCAGGAGGAACTGGCGGCGCTGATGAGCCCGCACCTCAAGGCCACCCTGGCTGCGGCCGGGGTGAGGCGGACGGATTTCCGGGAACTCTGCCTCCACCAGCCAGGCCGGCGGCTGGCTTGACGCCGCGGGTTTCAGGACTTACTGTTTAAGTAAACTTGAGCGCCCAGGAGGAATGATCATGCCCAAAGATAAAGCCAAATGCGACATCGACCCGGTATGCAACATGGACCTGTCCGGCCAGGAGGGCAAGGTAGGCTATGATTTCGAAGACGTGACCTACTACTTCTGTTCCGAACTCTGCAAGGACCACTTTGCGAAGGAGCCGAAAAAATACGCCAAGAAGACCAAGTAGGGCCATAAGGGAATGGCTGGTGTTGCAACCGCCCGCGTCTGAAGCCTGGGATTCATTACCGTGAAAAAAGGGCGACCCAACGGGTCGCCCCTACTAATTTGATGCTCTTATAAAAACTTACCCCAGGGCGGCGACGGTCTCGCCCCGGAGTTGGGCCCGCATGGCCTGGCTCTCTTCGACCACCTTGTCCCAGTCGGCGGCATTTTGGTCATACAGATTGAACACGTGGCCCTCCAGGCCCATGGCAATAGGTTCGATGACCGCTTCCGGCAGCACCAGGCTTCTGGACTTGGCCCGGGTCTCCGGGGACGCCACCTCCAGCACCCCCTCCTTGCCCCACAACTGGAAGATGGCAACCAGCATGGCTATGGGCCAGGCGCTGTCGGCCACCACGATCACCTCCGCGGCGTTCGCGGCATAACGGTTGCCGTTGAATGAGATGGCCAGGCCGCCTCCGGCCCGCACCGCCTCGAAGGCTTGAACATCGGTGATGCTGTCCCCCACATAGATGATATCTGCCATTGACAGCTTGGTTTGCGCCAGGCTGTCGGAAACGGCCTTGGCCTTCTCGGGGCCGCCGATGGGGTTGACCTCCTGTAAGAGGACGCCGATCGGAATGCGCGGCAGCCGTTCCGAGAAGATGCGGTCCAGCGCCGCGATGGCCTCGGCCACCGGGGCCGGCAAATCCGCGGCCGCGGCGGCGTCGGGGGGAAATTCGATTGACGGCGCCGCGACGATTTCCCCTTGCAGGCGCTTTAATTCCTCGGCCTCGGCGGTGGGCAGGCTGTAGCGGTCCAGGTCAAGCTCAGTTGAAAAGATGTTCTCCTTTTTAAAGCCCAGCTTGAGTCCGACGGCCTCGGCAAATGGCCGGTAGCTGGTGCTGATCTCAAAGATGGGGAAATCGCGGCTGTGGAGGAACTTGAAGGCCCCCTCCGCCCCCGGCACCAGGGTGACGTTTTTCCGGGAATAAGCCTCAATCCGGGCATTGGTCAGACCGTGGGCCTTCAGGAAGGGCAGGATGAGCTTGAGGGTGTCGCCGGCCTTGTACCCCGGCCGCTTGGCCACCCCCGCCAGGTAATCGTCGTAGCGGCTCACCTGCTGGAAAAACCGGTCCCCCTGGGGTTGGATAAACTCCCGGCACAGCTCAAAGGCGTTGTCATTGAGGGCCAGGGGGCCTTCGCAGCCAGTATCCAGTTGCATCCGCGGCATGTCTTCTCCTTATCATATCGGGCGGCCAAGCCGCCCGCGCGATTCATTCTTGATTTAATGCGCCTCCGGCCTAAGCAGGCGCCGCAATTCCTCCGACTCATAGATAACTTCCTCGCCGACCAGCCGCACCTGTCCATGCACGACATAGTTGAGAACGCGGGATTGCCATTCATGTTCAGCCCGATTCACCCTGGCAGCCAGGGTCTCCACCGTATCGCCCGGCTCGATGGGCACAGGCAGGGCGAAAAATATCGGGCCGCGGTCATATCTCTCATCAACAAAATGTATGGTCACGGCGCTGTGGGTAATTTCTCCGCGCCGATAAGCCGCCATCACCGCTTCGTGCACGTGGTGCCCGTAGAGTTGCGGCCCGCCAAACCGGGGCAGCGGCCCGGGATGGATATTGATAGTCCGGGCCGGGTCAATGCCGGTCACCAGTTTCAGCCAGCCAGAGAGCATGACGTAGTCGGCGTGGAAATGCTTGACAAAGTGCTGGTAGCCCCCGGCATCATAGGGACCGCCCCAGTATTCGGCGGGTATCCCGAAGGCCTGGGCCTTTTGCCAAACGCCGCCATGCAAATGATTAGTAACAACCGCGCAAATGCGGGCGTCCAAAATCGGCGGCCGGGTCCGGGCCGTTCTTACCATGGTCTCAAATCCGGAGCCGCCCCCGGTTTTTGTCCCGGAGGCAAAAACCAGGATATTAGGAAGAGTTTTTTGCATGATGGTATTTGTCCACAGACGCCAATCAACGCAGCCGGGCAATGATCATGTGCATGATTTTTTGGTCGGGTAGCTCTCCCGGCCATGACCGCCCAATTTATAGGCGGCGGCATGCTCCGCCAGGCGCCCGGGAATGAAGCCACTGGCCAGGCGGTCGGCGACCGCATTGAACAGGTCGATGGCCGCCTGGTCCCGGCCGCTGGAAAACCACCCGAAGGTTAATATGGCTCGCTTAGGGTAAAGAATTGATTTGAGGGGAGGGACGGGGCTTTTGCCCCTACCCACCTCCCTCAGCAACTTTGAATCATCCTCCCTGGAGCGCCTCGATCTGCCGCTCCAGAAAATTCCGGTCTGGGTAGCTGTCCCGGCCGGCGCCCCGGAGGCTGACGGCCGCGGCCCGGTTGCCCAGGCGCACGCAGGCGTTCAGGTGGAGGCCGGAAATGCGTCCGGCCAGGTATCCCGCCGCGAAGACGTCGCCGGCCCCCAGGGTGTCCACCAGGCCGCCGCCCAGTTCCACCGGAAAATCCAGGTAGCGGGGCGGCGTCAGCAGTCTGGCGCCCCGGGCCCCCCGTTTGATCACCACCACGGGCGGGGCCCAGTTGGGGTGCACTTTCGGCTCCCCCCCCAACAGCCGCCACTCGGTTTCCGTGACCAGCAGGGTCTCCAGGTGGTCCAGGATGTCTTCCAGGGCCAGCCACCCCCGCCGGGCATAGATCTCCCCCGGGTCCAGGCTGAGCCGGACCCGGGCCGGGACCCGGCCGGCGATGAGCCGCTGTACTGTTAGGGGGCCGTTCCCCACAAAGGCGGTGAGATGGAGATAAGTCGCGGCCGCCAACGCCTCCCAGGGAATATCCCCCTCCGTCAGGAAATCATTGGTATTGGGCGCCACCAGGATGGTGCGCTCTCCTTCCCGGTCGGTCAGGATGTAGGCCCGGCCGCTCTCCCCCTGAGTGACCACGTGGGACAGGTCCACCCCGGCGAGACTTTCCTTCAAAAATTCTCCGTCGGCATCGGCGCCCACCCGGCCCACCAGGCCCACCGGGAGGCCCAGGCAGGCCAGGGCATAGGCGGTGTTGGCGGCCATGCCGCCGCCGCAGCGCCCCGCCGGCCGGCCGTAGCGGGCCAGCAAGGCCGTCAGGCGCGCCTCCTGCTCCCGGGAGACGGCCGCTTCGCCCCCGCGGGTGAGTCCGGCGCCCCAGTCTTGAAGGAAACCTTCCAGGTCATCCACCTGAAATTTCAGGTCCAGATTGATGGCGCCCAGGCAAAGTATCGGGGACGGCATGCCTGGAAAAGTACCAGGATTTGCGGCGCCGGTCAAGGTGAGGCGCCTCACCGCGACGGAGGATACCGCCTCGAGCCCGGCAATTTTCGTGAAAGTCTCAAGATAACGCCATGCAATCCCTGGATTTTCCGAGAAGACGACTTATCATCAAAAGAAAATACGGTTCGAGGAACCTATGCACCGGCTCATTAGGATCAGAATAATTCGTGACTTCGAGCACCTGGAAGAACAGGTGCGCCGCAGTCTCGATACCTTGTTGGAGGCCCACAAGACCTCGGTTTCCTTCCGGCCGGCGGCCGACTTCTATGAGACCGCCCAGGGCCTGGTGCTCCGCCTGGAACTATCCGGGGTGGCGTCCGAGGACGTTTCCCTGACCCTGACGGGCCACGAACTGGTGGTGCGGGGCCGGCGGCGGCCGCCACCGCCGGAAGGCATCCGGCGCTTCGTCCATCTGGAGATGGCGTTCGGCATTTTCGAACGGAGCTTCACACTACCCATAGCCATCGACCCCCAGGGGGTGGAGGCCCGCTATGTGGATGGCGTCCTGGAAGTCCACCTGCCCCGGAAGGCGCCCCAAACCCGCAAAATACCGGTGAAAGCGCCGCCGGCCGGTGAATAACCGTACCTTACGGATAACCTGGAGATATCATGACCAATAATCACGCAACTGACGATATCCCGGTGGTCGCGGCCCCCGTCGTGGAGCCCGGCCCCCGGATGCTGCCCATACTGCCGGCGACTGACCTGGTGCTGTTTCCCCGCCTCATTATGCCCCTGGCCCTCTGGGAGGAGCCGGCCCAGAAGCTGGTGAACGATGTCCTGCTCCAGGATAAAACCCTGGGTTTTTTGACCACCAGGGAGGAGACGCCCACGGGGTTTGACCCGAACAATTTCTTCCCCGTCGGCACCGCGGCGGTCATCCTGAAGATGCGCCAAGCCGACGACGACTCCGTGCGTCTGCTCATCCAGGGACTGTACCGGTTCCGGCTGGAAAGCTGGGTAGGCCAGGAGCCTTACCTGATGGCCCGGGTGATTCCTATCCCGGAAGAATACGAGCCCTCTCTCGAAGTGGAGGCCCTGGTGTCCAACGTCAAGGGCCTCTTCCTGAAGATGCTGGAACTCTCACCTTACCTGCCCTCGGAACTGGGGAACCTGGTGCGGGAACTCAGCGACCCGAGGGTGCTGGCCGACATCACCGCCGGCAGCCTCAACATTTCCAAGACCGAGAAACAGGAACTGCTGGAAACCATAGGCGTGGCCGAGCGCCTGCGCCGGGTCCTGACCCACATCAATCGGGAGCTCGAGATCCTGGAGTTGGGCAAGAAGATCCAGAGCCAGGTGAAGAGCGACATGGATAAGACCCAGAAGGACTATTACCTCCGGGAACATATCAAGGCCCTGCAAAAGGAGCTGGGGGAAGGCGATGACCCCACCCGGGAGGTCGATGAGCTGCAATTCCGGCTGGAGGAGGCGGAGCTGCCGGCCCACGCCATGAAGGAGGCGGAACGGGAACTGAAACGCCTCAAGCGGACCCCGCCCAGCTCGCCGGATCACCAGGTCATCCGCAATTTCCTGGAATGGCTCATCGAACTGCCCTGGAGCAAATCCACCGAAGACAACCTGGATCTGCACCAGGCCCGGGAGATCCTGGACGAGGACCACTACAACCTGGAAAAGGTGAAGAAGCGCATCCTCGAATACCTGGCGGTGCGCAAATTGAAGCCCGACATGAAGGGGCCTATCCTCTGCTTCGTGGGGCCGCCGGGCACCGGCAAGACTTCCCTGGGCCGCTCCATCGCCCGGGCCCTGGGCCGGAAGTTCGTGCGCCTCTCCCTGGGCGGGGTGCGGGACGAAGCCGAGATCAGGGGCCACCGCCGCACCTACGTGGGGGCGCTGCCCGGCCGCATCATCCAGTCTATGCGCCGGGCCGGGTCCAATAACCCGGTGTTTATCCTGGACGAAGTGGACAAGATCGGCGCCGACTTTCGGGGCGACCCCTCCTCGGCCCTCCTGGAGGTCCTGGACCCGGAGCAGAATTTCACCTTCTCGGACCACTACCTGGAGGTGGATTTTGACCTCTCCAAGGTCATGTTCATCACCACCGCCAACCTCCTGGACCCCATCCCGCCGGCGCTCCGTGACCGCATGGAGGTCCTGGAACTCACCGGCTACACCGAGGAGGAGAAGCTGGAGATCGCCTTCAGCCACCTCCTGCCCCGGCAGCTGGAGGCCCACGGCCTCACTAAGGAGCAGATGGAAGTGGCGCCCGAGGCCATCCGCCGGGTGATCGCCTCCTACACCCGGGAGGCGGGCCTGCGCAACCTGGAGCGGGAGATCGCGGCGCTGTGCCGGGGCGTGGCCCGGGAAGTGGCGGAAGGCGGCCGCCAGCAGGTGCAGCTCACCGAGGCTGACGTGGCCCAATACCTGGGACCGCCCCGCTTCTTCCGGGAGGCGGCCCTGGACCATCCCGAGCCCGGGGTGGCCACGGGTCTCGCCTGGACCCCCGCCGGCGGCGACATCCTCTTCATCGAGGCCCTGCGCATGCCGGGAAAGGGCAACTTGAAACTCACTGGCCAGTTGGGAGAGGTCATGAAAGAGTCGGCCAGCGCCGCGCTTTCCTACATCCGGGCCCGCGCCCCCTTTCTGGGGATCGAGGAGGATTTCTTTGAGAAGGCCGACATCCATATCCACGTGCCCGCCGGCGCCATTCCCAAAGACGGCCCCTCCGCCGGGGTGGCCATGCTCTGCGCTCTGGTGTCGCTCTTATCCGGGCGCCCGGTGAAAAAGGGCCTGGCCATGACCGGGGAGATCACCCTCCGGGGCCACGTCCTGCCCGTGGGCGGCATCAAGAACAAGGTCCTGGCCGCCCACCGGG
>PEWM01000152.1 GCA_002779455.1 Deltaproteobacteria bacterium CG07_land_8_20_14_0_80_60_11 | reverse complement strand
AACAAACAAATCAGATAACCTATTGATATCACACGTAGGGGCGGGTTTCAAACCCGCCCCTACATTCCGAACATGGTATAACGGGGCGCAGCCTGGCCAAAACCCCAGCCCCGGAAAGGTCACAGTGGGCCCGCAGGCTGGGCCTGGCTCAACCCCACGGGAATCGGGCGGGGCGGACCGTCCGGGGCCGCCGGATACACCTTGCCCCGAACGCAAAAAAGGCCGGCAACCCTCAGATTGCCAACCTCAAAAAATTCCTGCTGATTCGTGGTGGAGGTGAGGGGACTTGAACCCCTGACCTCCTGCCGGCGAAGCTGCTCACCACCCGGTACCCCCAGTAAATATCAGGCTTTCCGGGCGGCGGCGGAATTTTCTGCGGTGGTTCTGACCGGACCCCGTCAGTCCGGCAAGACCACCTTGCTCAAACATCTCTTTGGCGAGACCTACGGCTACGTTTCCCTTGAGCCTCCGGATGTCCGGGCCGCAGCTGTGGCAGACCCCCGCGGCTTTCTTGAGCTGTACCATTTTCGCACCAAGTAATGGCGCATAGATACTTGATTTATTTTGTTCGCTAATAAGTGTTCGACCTATTCGAAGTTAGGCCTACACCAAACTCTTATAGAGCTCCAGGTACTTCCGGGCCGAGACCTTCCAGGAGAAGTCCTGGCTCATGGCGTGGACCATGATGCGCCGCCACAGGTCCTGGTTGGCGAAGGCGTCCAACGAGGTGTGGATAGCCTTCAAAAAGGCCTCCGGGGTGTAGTCGGTGAAGACGAAGCCGGTGCCCGGCGCCGAAGGGTCTCCCACCGGGGTCACGGTGTCGGCCAGGCCCCCGGTGGCCCGGACGATGGGGATGGCGCCGTACTTCATGGAATAGATCTGGTTCAGGCCGCAGGGCTCATAGCGGGACGGCATGAGGAACATGTCGGCCCCGGCTTCCATGAGGTGGGCCAGTTTGTTGTCGAAAGCGATCTTCACCCCCAGCTTGCCCTTATACTTGGGGGCCTCGGCCTCCAGCCAGCGGTGGTACTTTTCCTCGCCGGTGCCCAGGATGACCACCATCAGTTTCTGTTTCATGAGCTGGGGCAAAACCTGTTCCACCAGGTCAAACCCCTTCTGGTCCGCCAGCCGGGAGATGATGGCCAGGATAGGGGCGTCGGCCAGGTCCTGGGACAGCCCAAAGGCCTCCATCAGGGCCGCTTTGTTTGCGGCCTTGCCTTTCAAATCCTTGCGGCTGAACTTGGCCGGGATCAGGGAGTCGGTCTCGGGGCTCCAGTCCTGATAATCCACCCCGTTCAAGATGCCGTGCAACTGCTCGGCCCGGGACTTAAGCACCCCCTCCAGGCCGTAGCCGAACTCGGGGGTCTGGATTTCGGCGCTGTAGCGGGGGCTCACCGTGGTGACCGCATCGGCGCTAACGATGCCGCCCTTGAGCAGGTTGATCTGGCCGTAGTACTCCAGGCCATCGATGCTGAAAAAAGACCAGTCCAGCCCCAGCAGCGGGTACTGGTCCCGGGGAAAGAGGCCCTGGTAGGCTAGGTTGTGGATGGTGAACACCGTCTTGGCTCCGGCCAGGATGTCTTCGCCGGCCCAGCGGTGGCGGAGGTACACCGGCGCCAGGGCGCTCTGCCAGTCGTGGCAGTGAATCAGGTCGGGGTGAAAGTCCAGGGCCCGGCAAAAGGGCAGGACCGCGCCGGAGAAAAAGGCGAAGCGCTCCAGGTTGTCGAAGTAATCCCCCCGGGGGGTGCCGTAGAGCTGGCTCCGTTCGTAAAACTCGTCCCGCTCCACGAAATAAAACGGGGAACCCTGGTCGGCGGGTGCCATGAGGTTGAAAGTGTGGTTGATCAGCCCCAGGTTCACCTCCAGGTCCTCGGCGATGAGGGTGGTGGGCGCCTTCCCCTGCTTCACCATGCCGTAGTAAGGCATGAGGACCTTGACTTCGACCCCCAGTTCCTCCAGGGCCTGGGGCAGGGTCCCCACAATATCGGCCAGACCTCCGGTCTTGGCAAAGGGCACCCCTTCCGAAGCAACAAACAGCACGCGCAGTTTCTGGCCCATGGGCCCTCCTTGCATCGGTTTTCAGTTTTCGGTTTTCGGTTTTCGGTATGGAACTTAAGTGCCAGGCTTTTTCAAGTCAATACAAATTGATGCATCAACCAACGAAAAGGAAGCAGGCCCGACTTTTTCAACCGAAAACCGAAAACCTTTCTCAATACTTATAATTCAAATCGATATCCGAGGCCACAAACCCTTTATCCCCCTCAGTAAGGGTGAACTCGAAGATGTAATCCCGGCTGGGCAGGTTCTCGGGGTGCACTCCCGACGGCAGGTCCTTTTCCATGAAAAACACCGAGGTATAGGGGGATTCTTCCAGGCGGGTGTCGGTGATCCAGACCTTGCCGAAGCTGTGCATGAACCGGAAAAACCCGTAGGAGCGGTCCTGAAAATACTTGGTGCACACCCCCCGCACCCGGCTGCCCACTTCCCCCCAGGCCGGGGCCCCGGCAAAGGGCGGGGTGGTGGGCAACAGCCCCGGCACCAGGTATCCGGGCACGAACAGGTCCACCTCCCGGCGCAGCCGCCCCGAGACATTGGCAAAGGCCACCAGCTCCACCCGGCACCCCTTGTTCTGCGCCATGGTGACCACGCTGCAGAAATCGCCGTCACCGGTTAGCAGATAGATCAGGTCCAGACGGTCGGATTGGGAGACGATGTCCAGGCCCATTTCCATGTCCAGGTTGGCCTTGCCGTACGTCCGGCCGGAATCATCGGTGTACCACCTGATGGGCTTCTCAATAGCTTTGAAACCTAAATCCCGCAGGGTGAGGATAAAATTCAAGGTCGTTTTATAATTAGGATCAGAAATGGCGCGCTCTTCATCAATGGCGACATAGGCATTCAGGCGCATCACTTCGTCGCCGTCCCGGCCGACAAAGCGCCGAATCACTTCGTAGCGCATCCCGTAGCCGCCGCAACGCATGATATTCATGGAGTCCACATAGACCCCGACTCTCCGGTTTGACATAATAACCCATCTCCTTTTATTACTGCGACTAATATCCGCAAGCAACCGGTGGCGCCCCTGGTCCTGGTTCAGAGAGAGGATGACCCGCCGGGGCCGGACCTCCTCCCCCTCTTACTCCCAGGCCGGGAGTTGGTCAAATTAAGGGAAGTTTTTGCTTTTTCGCTAACGGGCCGTTCAATTCTATTCAACCATCACTGATAAAAGGCCGGTTTTCCGGGACGCGGCCCCGGGCCAGGCCCCCGGTTCCTGGCTGTCTCCGGCCATGGCGGCTCTGCCCTTCTCTTGCCTTTAACTATAAAATTGTAGAGAAAAATGGCGCGGGCCGCAAGCTAGTTCCGCCGAACGAGGCCGTGCCAGTCACGGGGCCGAAGCCCTAAAAACTTGCATTTTACCTGATTATGGAGCCGGCCTGCTCCCTAAGCGGGGTCAGGCTCAAGGCTTTTTAAAGCCTGGCCGCCTCCTCTTCGGCCCGGCGGGGGCCTGGGGCGGTGGGGCCGTGTCCGGCCACCGCATCATCCTGGGGGCGTCCCGCCAGGCGGGACTGACCAACGAGGGCTTCCGGGACCAGGCCGCCGACGCCCCGGCGGAGTTTCGGGATCGCGTCGGCGGCCGGGCGTCATTCCCGCCTTGCATGGCAAGGCCGGCTCCCACTTTGCTTTATCGGTAGTCCTGTGATAATTATCTGAGAGAGGAGGGATAGCTTTCAGCGGTCAGCTTTCAGCAACAGCATAACCCATCTGGAATTTGCGGAAATCTGCTCACTGCTCACTGCTCACTGCTTACTGCTTACTGCTTACTGCTTATGTGGGTCGCCGCCATACAGCTCAATTCCACTCCGGACCTTTCGGCCAACCTGGCCC
>PEWM01000166.1 GCA_002779455.1 Deltaproteobacteria bacterium CG07_land_8_20_14_0_80_60_11 | reverse complement strand
TCCGCCTGATATTCTTTAAAGGCGGGAAAAGGCGATGCCAGGCAGGCCGCCCGGTCCGGCCTCAGAGGCCGGGGCCCGTCTCCCACCCGAGGTCAGCCATGTCCAAAGTTATCGATATCGAAGGCCGGATCAAGCTGGAGCAGAAGAAAAGAGCCAAGGTGGACCGGGCCAAGAAGATGGAGGCGGTGCGCAAGGTGGTGCAGTGCACCCGCTGCCTGGCCCGGTGCGCCAAGTGCGGGGTTCAGTTCGAGACCCACGAAATGTACCAGCGCCAAAAGGGTCCCTACCGGTTCTGCCCCTTCTGCCAGGAAGAGTACGAGGACATGATCCGCATTAGAGAAGGGGAGGAGACCCCCTTTTACTGGCACAATCAGGAGTGGGTGGCAGTCTGGCGATCCTGGTTCGATTACCAGAAGGCCATGAAAGCCTACGGCGAGTCCCAGGAATTCATCGACCTGGTACGGGAGGTGGAGTGGGACCGGTGAAGAGCAGGGGCCAGGGGTCAGGGGCCAGGTTTAGTTCCAAGGAATCGTTGTGTTGGTTAAGGCTTACCGGTCCCGGCTCATTTTCCCCTGGCCCCGGCTCCAGCTATTTTCCCGCCTCGCCCAAACGATAGACGTGTTGCAGGATTTCCATGGCGAACTGGAAGGCGGCCTGGCGATCCATGGTGATGCCGGTGTGCTCTTCCTTCTTGGCGCCACTGCCGGTATACATTATCAGCTTGAGGCCCTTGGGGCGCGGGGCCACAGCCACTTCTCCTTTGGGTTCCAAAGTTGGAAATGTGCGTTCACTCATAATTCTCTCCTCTGCTATTGATAATGGTTAATTTTGAATCTCTGGGTATTTGTCAGTTATCATAAACATCGATCCCGGTAATGCAAGTCAGAAATCCCCCCCATGACCTTTTATCCGAAAGAATATGATCTGATCGTCGTCGGCGCCGGGCACGCCGGGTGTGAAGGGGCGCTGGCCGCGGCCCGGATGGGTCTGAAGGTTTTGCTCTTCAACCTCAACCTGGACACCATGGCCCTGATGGCCTGCAACCCGGCGGTGGGGGGGCTGGCCAAGGGCCACCTGGTGAAGGAAATCGACGCCCTGGGGGGGGTGATGGGCCACCTGGCGGATAAAACGGGCATCCAGTTCCGCACCCTTAACCTCTCCAAGGGGCCGGCGGTCCGGGGCACCCGCATCCAGTGCGACAAACAGGCCTACCGCCTGGCCATGAAATCCCGGCTGGAAAAAGAGGGCCGCATCGATCTCCGGGAAGCCATGGTGGAGACGCTCCTGGTGGAGGACGGCCGGGTGGTGGGGGTGGTGGAAACCCTGGGGCTGACCTACCGGGCCCGGGCGGTGCTCATCACCACCGGCACCTTTTTGAACGGCCTGATCCACATCGGGGAGTGCCGCATCCGCGCCGGCCGAGCCGGGGAGTTCGCCGCCACCGGCCTGGCCGCCAGCCTGAAGGACCTGGGCTTTAAGATGGGGCGCTTCAAAACCGGTACGCCGCCGCGCCTGGCGGCCGGGTCCATCGATTTCGCCGGCCTGGAGGTGCTGAGCGGCGATCCCCGGCCCCGCCCCTTCTCCTGGCGCACCCAGGCGCTGCCCCAGGAGCAGATGAGCTGCTTCGTCACCCACACAACCGGCGTCACCCATAAACTCATCCGGGACCACATCCACCTGTCGCCCTTGTACAGCGGGGTGATCAAGGGGGTGAGCGCCCGGTACTGCCCCTCCCTGGAAGACAAGGTGATGCGGTTCCCGGAAAAAATCAGCCACCAGGTGACCCTGGAGCCGGAAGGGCGGGATACCGCCGAGATCTACGCCAAGGGCCTGGGGAACTGCCTGCCGGCGGAGGTCCAACTGGCCCTGTTCCGGAGCGTCCCGGGCCTTAAAGAGGTCACGGTGATGCGCCCGGCCTACGCCATAGAGTATGACTACGTGGACCCCCTGGAACTTCAGGCCACCCTGGAGACCAAGCGGATCAGGGGGCTGTACCTGGCCGGCCAGATCAACGGCACCTCGGGCTATGAGGAGGCCGCCGGCCAGGGCCTGTGGGCCGGCATCAACGCCGCCTGCCGGATCCTGGGCCGCCCCCCCTTTCTGCCCCGCCGCTCCCAGGCCTACATGGCGGTGCTGGTGGACGACCTGGTGACCAAGGGTACCCGGGAGCCTTACCGCCTGTTCACCTCCCGGGCGGAATACCGCCTGCTCCTCCGGGAAGACAACGCCGACGCCCGCCTGCTCGAATGGGGGTACGATTTGGGGCTGGTGGACCAGGAGGCGGTGGACCGCTTCCGGGAAAAGCAGCGGTTGATGGCCGAGGAAGAGGCGCGCCTGGCGGGCCGCCGCCTTTTCCCCACGCCTCTAGTCAACCGGGAGCTTTCGGCCCGGGGCACCGCGCCCATAAAAGTCCCCACCCCCTTCTTGAGCCTGGTGAAGCGCCCCCAACTGGATCTTCCCACCCTGTACCGCCTGGCCGGGGTTGAGTCACCGGCGCCGCCGGCCGTGGTGGAGCAGCTGGAAATCCGGCACAAGTATGACGGCTACATCAAGCGCCAGGAAGAGACGGCCAAAAAATTCGCCCAGGGGGAGGGAAAACGCATCCCGGCGGACTTTGACTATAACGGGGTGCCAGGGCTTTCTCGGGAAATCCAGGAAAAATTGCAACAGGTGCGGCCCCGGTCCCTGGGACAGGCGGCCCGCATCTCCGGGGTCACCCCCGCCGCCCTGGCCGTCCTGATGGTGTACCTGAAAAGAACCGGCGCTCTCAAGGGCCGGGAGTCTTAGTTGGGCTTTTTCGGAATAAACTATTGAGTATATATTATGGTCTGAGTAAGGGCAGGAAAAGACTTTATCAGATATGATTTAATTTATTCTGGTGATTCACGTTATTAAATTTAAAAAAGCTACCAATAAACTGTTCATCTCAAAAGGCCAAATACCTAGATTAATCGACGTGATTTAATCACCCGTTCTCCATCCGCTTATTACCACAACTGTGTTTTCTTCATCCGCCCAATCATACAACATTTTGATGTATGGTGGTTCAACATGGATGCATCCATGAGTTGCTAATTCTTTTTTAAGGGCAGGCGAAGGTACTTCCCCCTCATGAATGGCCTTTCTCTCCTTAAGATCGAAAAATATGGAGTAGGGCATTGGTGTGTCATATGTGCGTGAATAATAATTATCATCCTTCAATTTTACAACATAAATTCCTGGGTCAGTCGTAGTTTCGTCATCGCCAGTTATTACAGGAAATTCAAAAACTTTTTTACCTTCCTGGTAGGCTATCCCAACCTGTTTAGGTTGGTTAATCCAAATTACTTTTCTATACTCCTTGAATACATCAAATGCTTCACCATGTAATGCGGCAATATGAGCAAATAGAGCAATAAATATAATTTTAAAATACTTTTTCATTAATTTATAGAATTTATTAGCTATCTGAGGAAAAGCCTGAAGGAAGATGGCGGCCTTGCCAGTTTAAGGGTAAGGTGAACTGAGGGAATTGGACGCCAGACGGCCGGGGGAGAAACCTTCTCGCGGCCCTGCCCCGCGCGGGCTCAGTAGTTTCCGGGACCGATGGCTTTAAAAGCGCTGCCGGCAAAATAATTATCCGAGACGGCGCTGCCGCAGGTCGCACAGGTGTTGGCCAGGTCGATTATGGTATTGCGGTTTCGGGAGTGGCTGTTCGTGTCGGCGCAGGCTGGAAAGAGCACTGCCGCCAGCAATACCACCATCAACATCAATTCTTTTCTCATGTGGCCTTCCTTCCTGGATGGGTTCCCGGCTTAACTAGCGTCCTGCCTCCATGCCTCGGCAGCCCTCGCCCGGCCGGTTTTTTCTCCTGGTGAGACTCATACCCCGGGCCAGTGATAAGGCCCCTAGGTGGAGCTGTCAGCTTAACCGGCGGCGGTCATCCCCGGCTGGCAGACCAACCGGGCGCCGGCCGGATTAAGGTCGGCCGCGATACTTCTCGTACTGGTCGTAGAGAAACCCGCCCAGCATACCCGCACCGCCTCCGATGGCCGCGCCGGCCGCCGGCGAACCCGCCGCCCAGCCGATGAGGGCGCCGCTGCTGGCGCC
>PEWM01000130.1 GCA_002779455.1 Deltaproteobacteria bacterium CG07_land_8_20_14_0_80_60_11 | reverse complement strand
GGCACACCCCACCGCCGCGGAGCGGGCCACATCCCGGCCAGGAGCGAGGCCCGCAGGGGCCAGGGCGGGGGCGCCGGGAGGCAGGGGTACGGCGCCGGCGGCCGGACCTGCCAAACCACCGGTGGTCGAAGAGAAGAAGGACGGTAAGGGCAAGAAGAAGGTGAAGCGCCCGGAAGTTCCGGATACCGCCCGAGCCAAGCCCGTCAAAAAACGGGAGGTCCGGGAGCGGGCCGACCTCTATGCGGGTGCGGAAGGCGAGCGCCGGGGGCCGGGCCGCAGGAAAGGCATGAAAAAGGCCATCAAGAAGCTCGCCAAGGGGGAGGTCACGGTCCCCAAGGCCATCAAACGGCGGGTCAAGGTGGGAGAATCCATCATCGTGGGGGAGTTGGCCAAACGCATGGGCATCAAGTCCGGCGCCATCATCAAACAACTCTTGCAAATGGGGGTAATCGCCAACATCAATTACCCCATCGATTTTGATTCCGCCACCATCGTGGCCGGGGAATTCGGGTATGAAGTGGAACACGCCAGCCTGCAGGAAGAAGACCTGCTGGCGGTGGGCCTCCGCCAAGAAGGCGAGGCCCGGCCGCGGCCCCCGGTGGTCACCATCATGGGCCACGTCGACCACGGTAAAACTTCGCTCTTAGACGCGATTCGCCGGACCCGGATCACCGAAGGGGAAGCCGGCGGCATTACCCAGCATATCGGCGCCTACTATGTGGAACTGCCCGAAAAGCAAGGAGAAGTGGTCTTCCTGGACACTCCGGGCCATGAGGCCTTTACGGCCATGCGGGCCCGGGGCGCCAAGGTTACGGACCTGGTGGTGCTGGTGGTGGCGGCGGACGACGGCGTCATGGAACAGACCACCGAGGCCATCAACCACGCCAAGGCCGCGGGAGTGCCCCTGGTGGTGGCCGTCAACAAGATTGACAAACCCAATGCCAACCCGGAACGGGTAAAACGGGAATTGTCCAAGGCTGGCGTGGTCTCCGAAGAGTGGGGGGGCGACGTCCTCTTTGCCGAGGTGTCGGCCAAGCAGCGCATCGGCATCAAGGAGTTGCTGGAAAAGATCCTTCTCCAGGCGGAGATCCTGGATCTCAAGGCTTTTGCGGAGGTCCCGGCCTCCGGCCGGATCATCGAATCCCGGCTGGACAAAGGCCGGGGGCCGGTAGGCACCGTGCTGGTCCAGGAAGGCACCCTGAAACCCGGGGATTATTTCGTGTGCGGACCGCAGTACGGCCGGGTCCGGGCCCTGTTCGACGACCGGGGCGAAAAAGTGGAGAAGGTGCCGCCGGGGCTGCCCGCGGAAGTCCAGGGGTTCAGCGGCGTCCCCGACGCCGGGGAAGAATTCCTGGTGCTGGAAGATGAGCGCAAGGCCAAGCAGATCGCCATGATGCGCCAGCAGAAGCTGCGGGAAGCCGGCATGGCCCGCATCAGCCGGGTAACCCTGGAAAAGCTCTACCAGCAGGTCAGAGACGGCGCGGTCAAGGAGCTCAAGATGGTGCTCAAGGCCGACGTGCACGGCTCCATCGAGGCCCTGGCCAAGGCCCTGTCCGAACTGGGGACCAAGGACATCAAGGTCTCAATGATCCATGCCGGTCTCGGGGAGGTCTCCGAGAACGACATCATGCTGGCCTCGGCCTCGGATGCCATCGTGGTGGGCTTCAATGTCCGGGCCAACCCCAAGGCCCTGGCCCTGGCGGAGGCCGAGCAGGTGGACGTGCGTTACTACGACATTATCTACAACCTGCTGCAGGATATCCATGCGGCCCTGGAAGGGTTGCTGGAGCCCATCGTGGAAGAGAAGGTGATGGGCCGGGCCGAAGTGCGGCAGGTCTTTTCCATCACCAAAGTGGGCACCATAGCCGGCTGCATGGTCCTGGACGGCAAGCTGGAGCGCAACTCTCTGGCCCGGGTGGTGCGCAAAGGGAAAGTGGTGTCCGAAGGCGGCAAGATCAACTCCCTGAAGCGCTTCAAAGACGACGTCAAAGAGGTGCTGGCGGGGTATGAATGCGGCATCGGCATCGACCGGTTCAACGACTTCAAGGCCGGGGACATCATTGAAGCCTATACCCAGAAAAAGGTGAAGGCCGTACTGGAAGCCCCGGCCGCCAGGCCGGAAACCGCCACCGAAGCCGCCCCATGAGGCAAGACGGACCTTCCTTGCCCCGGGTGAGCTGCCGGGAGCGCCGACATGATTATCGCCGCCGCCATGATTACCCTGGTCATTCCGGGGAGCGACTCCTTGAAGGGTAAGCGCCGGGTGGTCAAAAGCCTCATCGAGCGCGTGCGGCACAAGTTTAAGGCGGCCGTGGCCGAGGTGGGAGACAACGACCTGTGGCAGAAAGCTAAGATCGGCGTGGCCCTGGTGGGCAACGACTCCCAGTTGCTCAACACCCGGTTGCAGCAAATCATGACGTTTATGGAGAACCAGTACCTGGCGGAGATTATCGATTCCCGGGTGGAACTCTGTTACCTGGAAAAGTGAGACACGTGAAACATCGGACCCCCACGGGCCGCCCGCACCGGGTGGCGGAGTTGCTCCGGGAACGCCTGGCGCTGATCCTGCTGTATAAGTGCGCCGACCCCCGGCTGAAGGAGATCACCCTCACCGAGGTGGAGATGAGCCCGGATTTGAAGCGGGCCAAGGTGTTCTATGTGGCCCGGGAAAACGTGGACCGGGTCCAGGTGCAGACCGCCCTGGATAAGGCCCTGGGTTTCATCAAGGCCGAGGTGGCCCGGGAGAACCTGTTCCGGTTGATGCCGGAGTTCTTCTTCCTGCCGGATCCCGGGCTGGACCGGGCGGCGCGGCTGGAGGAGTTGCTTAAAGAAGCCGCTATTGCCGCGCCAAACCCAGCTAAAAAAACCGATACTTGACCATAATTATAGGTATAGGGGTTTCGAAGAAATGACCGCCAAGGCCAAGAGAAAGGAACCAGAGATCATCTTCAGAGAAGGCAAGCCTGCGGCAGTAATACTCGATATAGATGATTACCAGGAGATGCTAGAGCGCTTGGAGGATGCCGAAGACCTGAGGATATTGGCGGAAATGCGCCAAAAGCCGCTTAAATTTAAGAGACTGGAAAATTTCTTGGCGGAGGCAGCGCCGAATTAAGTTGCGATGCGGGACGACATTCAACCCATGAAGAAAAATCGGGAAGCAGTGTTACAACAGCTCGAAGACAATCGGGATAAAATCCGGGGTTTCGGGGTCAAACGTTTGGGCCTGTTCGGGTCATGCGCCCGGGGGGAGGCGACGCAGTCCAGTGATTTGGATTTCGTGGTGGAGTTGGAGAAAAAGAGTTTTGATGTCTATATGGATCTTAAAGACTTTCTGGAAGAAATGTTTGGCTGCAAAGTTGATTTGGTAATGAAAGATGCTCTTAAGCCCAGGCTTAGGGAGCCAATATTAAAAGAAACGATCTATGTCCAGGGATTATAAAATCTACCTCAACGATATAATCGAATGTATCGGAAAGATTCAAAATTATACGGCAGGATTATTATTGGTAGATTTTTGTAATGATGCAAAAACTATCGACGCGGTAATCCGTAATCTCGAAATAATTGGTGAAGCTGCCAGGAGGTTACCCGAAGAAATTAGAATAAAATTCCCTGATGTGGAGTGGCACAAGATTATCAGTCTAAGAAATATTTTGATCCATGAATATCCAGGGATTGATTTAGAGACCATTTGGAACATCATTGAAAGTAAACTTTCACAATTGGAAAAGCAAATTAAGAAAATCATCAAAGATTAACTATAAAGAAATTTGTAATTACTATGATCTCCGGCATCCTTCTCATAGACAAACCCGAGGGCGTTACGTCCTTCGAGGTGGTGCGCCGGGCCCGGCGGGCTTTAGGAATCCGGAAGATCGGACACCTGGGCACCCTGGACCCCATGGCCACGGGGTTGTTGCCCCTGTGCCTGCTGGAGGCCACTAAGCTGGCGCCATACCTGATGCCAGAGGCCAAGGTGTACCGGGCCCGAGTCCGGTTGGGGGTTGCGACCGATACCCAGGATGCCACCGGGGCAGTGGTGGCCCGGTGCGAGGCGCTGCCGGCGCCGGAGCAAGTTTATCGGGCCGCGGCGGCCTTGG
>PEWM01000094.1:4130-5506 GCA_002779455.1 Deltaproteobacteria bacterium CG07_land_8_20_14_0_80_60_11 | reverse complement strand
AAATGGAGAATAATCTGGATTCAAATAGAAAAAAGGCACGCGCCTACGTGCTGGGAGGCGGAGTAATGGGGCTTGGAGCAGCAGATCAATTACTTCGGGCTGGCTATGAAGTCATTCTCTTTGAAGCCGACAAAAAGCTGGGGGGCTTGGCTGGAATGACCATACTCGGCGGTTTCCAGATTGAAAAACACTATCATTTTGTCTATTGGGGTGATGAAAAAAACATCCAAAATTTTTTCATTACTAATGGTGCCGGTGGCACCATTAACTGGCGAACACTCAAAAATGCCTTATGGTACCAGGGTAAACTCCAGTCGATCGATAATCCTGTTGCTATTTTACTATCATCAATGTTTAAAGTGACTGATAAAATAAACTTTATTAAAGCCTTTTTCAAAATTCACTTAACAAAAAAGAAGGATCTCGCTGGCATTCGGGCAATTGACTGGTTGAAAAAGACATTCTCCTCACGACTCTACCACATCCTGTGGGAACCGCTCTTAAATATGAAATTTCAAGAAGATAAAGAAACACTGGCGGCCGACTGGATTTTTACACGGTTAAAATATCATACTGCATCAAAACGACCATTTAATTTTGGGCTAACATTTGGTTTTATTACCGACACCTATCAGCCGTTATTTGAAAAAATAACGGAAAGAATCACACAGCAAGGTAGGGTGCATACCGGAACACCCGTAAAGAGAATACAAATAGAAAATGGATATGTAACCGCTATTAAAACTCCGACAGGGTTATGCGTAGTTGAACCGACAGAGCCGGTTCTTTCCTGTGTACCATTACCAATCCTTAGTCAGATACTCTCTGGAGCTCCGCAAGCAGTATCAAAAATGCTCGCACTCTATCAAATGCTTGATGTCATCGATATCTGCTTCCTTGCAGACAGAAGCATCTCGCCTTATTTTTGGATAAACATCGGCGACGATCAGGCGCCATTTACGGTTGTTATTGAATTTTCCCGCTTAACCGGTACAGAGCGCTTTGGTGGTAAACACCTTATCTATCTGAGTCGCTACCATAAAAAAACAAACAATGAGCAGGCAGAAAGAAGCGACGAAGCTATAAAAGATATTTATTTTCAATATCTTAAAAAAATATTCCCGTGCTTCAATGAAAAAAGCGTCATTGCCTGGCAGGTGACCAAGAGCCAGAATGCCGCACCGTCATTTTTCGAAGACTATATTCACAATCTGCCACCGCGACATTTCAGTGAGATCGAAAATCTTTATATCGGCAGCGCTTCACATATTTATCCGCTCGATCGAGGGACGGGGAATTCAATTCGTATAGGAGCGGATCTTGTTCAGAGATATATACAAGAGACAACGGTTAGGAATCAATAATCAATGCTAAGC
>PEWM01000094.1:0-4107 GCA_002779455.1 Deltaproteobacteria bacterium CG07_land_8_20_14_0_80_60_11 | reverse complement strand
CAATCTCAGCCCTTTAGCCCAAAAAATATTGCCGAAAACGTTAGACATCCGTGCCCCGATGGGCCACGGCCGTGACATACTGCCCCAGGGCCTGGAGGGGGAAACAATCCCGGTAAAGATGATAGCGAATCATGAAATGGGATGGGAAACCGGTGCCTGTGAAATACGCCTCGTCCCAACGTCCCTGGGCGTTCTGGGTCTTTACCAGATACTCTACCCCGGCCCGGATCTCGGGTGAGAGGACTTCGCCCGCGGCGATAAGGCCCATTAAGGCCCAGGCGGTCTGGGAGGCGGTGCTGGCTCCCGTGCCCTTGAGTCTGGTGTCAGTGTAAGAGTCGCAGGTTTCGCCCCAACCGCCATCTTGGTTCTGGTGATCCTTGAGCCACTTCACCGCCCGGCGGACGTAAGGCCGGTTCATGTCCTCGCTGATTGCCTTCAGCCCGGTAAGCACCGACCAGGTGCCGTAGATGTAGTTCACTCCCCAGCGCCCCCACCAGGAGCCGTCGCGGTGCTGGGTGCGCTTCAGGTAATCCAGGGCCTTGGTGGCCCTGGGATGCTCCAGGCTATAGCCGAAGGTTCCCATCATTTCCAGCACCCGGCCGGTGATATCCTCGGTGGGTGGATCCACGAGGGCCTTCAAGTCGCCGAAGGGCAGGGCGTTGAGCCAATCCTTGGTATTGTCCTTGTCAAAGGAGGCATAGCCGCCATTACGGGACTGCATCCCCAGGCACCAATCAACCCCGCGCTGCAAGGCCTGCTGATGTTGATTCGGCTGGGCCAGGCCCTCTTTCAAAGCAAGCAGCACTACGGAACTATCGTCAATATCAGGATACCAATTGTTGACAAACTCGAAGGCCCAGCCACCGGGAGCCAGGTCCGGGCATTTGACGCACCAGTCCCCGGGTGCCAAGATTTGCTTGCTCAAGAGCCATAAAGTGGCTTTGCGCATGCTAAGCTCTTCAGGCGAAACCCCGGCGGCGTACAGGGCTCGGACAGCCAGGGCCGTATCCCACACCGGGGATATGCAGGACTGTAACCAAAGGCGGTCCCCATCCTCCAGGGTGAAGGACTCCAAGGCTTGCAAACCCCGTTGCATCACGTCGTGAGTCGTGGCATAACCCTGGCAATGCAGGGCCAGAAGGGAATAGAGCATGGCGGGCTGGATGCCGGCCCAATCGCCAGTCTCTTCCTGGTGAGCCAGAATCCACTCTCTGGCCCGTTTGATACCGCCTCTCCTGAGCCATGGCAGCGGCAGGCGGTAATAGAGCTTCAAGATCCGGTCCAGAACCGTGAACAGGTTTTCCAGGAAAGATTTTTGCACGTTCCAGGCCATGCGGTGCTGGTGAAAGGGCTCACCGGGGTCGATGAACAACTCTATTACCCCCTGCTCCGGAGGCAAGGGGCAAACGGGGCGCTTGGCCATGATGATCATCAGGGGAACCGCGGTGGCCCGAGTCCAACTGGATAATTCATAGATACTGAGGCCGGACCAGGGAGGCAAAAACATAAATTCCACCGGCAGGAGCGGAACACCGTCCCAACTTACCTGGCCGAACAGGGCCAAAAAGATGCGGGTGAAAACCCGGGTCTTGAGCGGCCCCCCCTGGGCCAGGATAAACTGGCGGGCCCGCACCAGGCGTTCGTCATGGGGCGGCAGGCCCGCGATCTTCAAGGCCATATAGGCTTCCACGGTGGCGCTGAGCTCACCGCCGTCCCCAAACCAGATGGACCAGCCGCCGTTAGGCAACTGCCGGGACAAAATATCCGCGGCCATCCTGGGCACCTTGGATTCGTCCAGACCCAAAAACCGGTGGAGCATAAGGTATTCGGCCGTAATCGTAACATTGGACTCCAGTTCGGCCCACCAATACCCCTGAGGGTTTTGGATCTTTAATAGAGCGTTCCTGCCTCGAAGAATTGCCTGCTCAAGCCGATAAAGATCAGTCTCCGGCAAAGACATCGCCACAGGCAGACGGCGGGCCTGGATTGCGTCCCCCTCCATTTCGTATCTCCCCACATTACTTTTCTGAACTTGCATATAATGGCTATCTACACCAGGTCTTCCTCAAGGCGTTAATTTTGCCTTCCATTCCCGAAGCTTAGCTTTGGGCCAACTGACGCACAGCGCTGGCTTCCCCTTCATCACCATTTGCATGCAGGCATCACACCCCGGGGTGCAATGAATAATCTCCTTTTTTCTCCCCTGACGTACCTTTTCCGGCCATTCTGGGTCAGCCCAAAGCACCCGGGCCAGGCCGATCAAGTCCGTCCGCCCCTGCGCCAGGACGCTTTCCGCCAAGGCTCCGGTGTCGATGCGGCCGGCGGTGATGACCGGGGCACCCGCTCCTTTTTTTATGGCCGCGGCCAGGTCCACCATGTAGCCCGGCTGTTTCGAGCGTTCCACCACTTCCGGCAGGGAGAAGGACTCATAAGTACCGCCCATCACCGACAGGTAAGCCACCCCGGCCGCAGCCAGGGCCCGGGCGAAGACCATTGACTCCTCCAGCTTCAAACCGTCGGACAACCATTCTTCCGCCAAGAAACGGTAGCCCACAGGGAAATCGCCCACTGCTCCCTTGACCGCGGCCATTACTTCCAAGGGGAACTTCATCCGGTTCTCCAAAGAACCGCCGTAATCGTCTTCCCGTTTATTGGTCCGGGGCGAGACGAACTGGGCTAAGAGATAACCGGTGCCGCCATGCAGTTCCACCAGGTCGAATCCGGCTTGCTTGACCCGCAGGGCGGCAGCCGCAAATTTCTCGATGATCTCTCCGATTTCAGACTGGCTCAAGGCCCGGGGCGGGCGCCCGAAGGTCTCCACCACCGACGGGGCCACCGGCTCCGATATGGCGGCGAACCGCCCCGCATGGTTGAGTTGGAGGGCGGCCAGGGCCCCTTTCCTCTTGATGGCTTCCGCCAGCCGCGCCAGACCTTCCAGGTAGTCGTCTGCGTCGGCCCGCAGCATGCGCTCGGCGCCGCGGCCGGCCTGGTAGTCGACACAGGCGTTTTCCACCACCACCAAGGCCGCGCCACTTTGGGCCATCAGGCGGTAATGGTCCAACAGCAAGGCGCTCACAGATCCCCCCTCACCGGCATAGCCCAGGTACAGGGGCGCCATGGTGATGCGGTTCTTTAACCTCAGGCCGGCAAGCTCAAACCCGGAAAAAAGAAGCGGAAACATAATCTTTTCCTTCCGAAACGGGGTTAATGTGATAGCCCAACAGGTCCTGTAGGCCGGGCCGCCCGCCGCATGAGCAGCACCAGGGGGAGTATGGCCAGGAAGACCAGGGTGAAAAACCAGTAAACGTCGCAGTAGGCCAGCATTTGCGCCTGGCGCTGCACCTCCCCGTAGAGGGCGGCCATGGCCTGGGGGGCGCTCCAGAAACTCCCATCTGGTCCCAGCCCCGGAAAGATCTGACCTGCCCGATGCAGCCAATCATTAAAAGGGAGGGAAAAGGGGGTCAGATGCTCCACCACGTGGCCCTGGTGAAACTGGGCCCGTCGGGACAACAGGGTCGAAGCCACCGCGATCCCGAAGGAGCCCCCCAGGTTGCGCATCAGGTTGAAGATGCCGGTGGCATTGCCCATCTTTTCCTGGGAGATCCGGGACATGGTTAAAGTGGTGAGGGGGACAAAGACGAATGCCACCCCGATTCCCTGGATAAAGCGCGGCCACCAGGCGGTGGCGAAATCTATCTGGAGATTGTACAGAGTCATGAGATAAACGGACAAGGCGTTGATTACCAGGCCCACACCGATCAGGATGCGATTATCAATCACCGAGGTTAAGCGCCCGACAAGGGGCAGGGTTATCAACATGGACACGCCTCCGTAGGCCAGGGCCCAGCCTGACGTAGTGGCATCATAAGCCATCAGGGTCTGCAGAAACAACGGCAGCAACATAATACTGCCATATAACACGAACCCCACGAAAAACATCAGGGTGATGCCGCTGGCGTAATTCCTCTCTTTGCAAAGGCGCAGATCAACCACTGGATCCTTGGTCTTAAGCTCCCAATAAATTAACCAAGCCAGGGACACCACGGAAATCACGGTAAGACGCACAATAAAGGCCGAGGAAAACCAGTCTTCCCTTTCGCCCTTGTC
>PEWM01000186.1 GCA_002779455.1 Deltaproteobacteria bacterium CG07_land_8_20_14_0_80_60_11 | reverse complement strand
GGGATTTGGCGGACATGGAGTATCCGGGGCGCCGGGCCGTCCCTGGCCGCCGGTGTGGTCGCGTGTCCTGAAAGCCCCTGGCCGCCTCCCCAATTTTTTTATTATTATAAGACGATTATCGCCGGAATCCAGTCCCGATAGAGAAACGCCGCCCCCGGCGGTTCCTGAGCCAGCGGGGCGCCGGTTATAGGGCGGCCCATGGCCGCCATAATTCGGCGTGCACGGCACGCCCTATAAGTCATACAAGGGTGCGCCTGGCTACCATATTAGCTATGGTGGCACCGGCATCTTGCCGGTGCGATGAACAGGCTGGAAGCCTGTTCCACCGATTCATGAAAAATCAGCGGCGAAACAGCCAAAAGATCAGGGTCAAAATGATGCTGATGAGAATGCAGGTCCCCAACGGGAAGTAAAAGCTGAAGTTGCCCCGCTTGAAGCTTAGGTCCCCGGGCAGCCGTCCCAGCCAGGGAAGCTTGGGGGCCAGCAGGAACAACGCCCCCACGACCACCAGGATCACGCCTAGCACGATCAGCAAACGGCCCAGGTCAGACATCTGAAACTACCCCAGGATGGACTTGGCTCAAGCTCAAAGTTGTTTTATAAGCTTGTCGTAATGGCCATGGGACCCGACCCAGAACCAAATCAGATGATTTTCGGCCTTGATGCCCACTGCTCTCCAGCCGAGCCCGATACGGATGGAATAGACCGGTTTGATCCGGTGTACCTGCTTATAATGTAACAAGGGATTGCCGGGGTCTTGTCGCCACAGGTGAAAGGCTTTTCTCGCTTTACGTTGAACCGGCCGCCGGAAGATTACGGAAGGCTTTGCGAAACTTATCGGTAGTATGGGAGATCACAATTGTTCTTCGTCAAGGAGAACGGTTCTGCCTTCCTGAAATTCCGTCAAGGCCTCATCAGCCAGCTTGGCAATCTGGTTTTGGGATTGGGCAAAGGCCTGATCCCAAAGCCTTTCGGAAGCAATTTCATCGAGCAGGAGCGCCGCCAGGGCCTCTTGCTCGTCCGGGGGCAATTGGGAAGCCTGGGCGAAGGCTTCCTCCAGCCGCGTATTCATGATTAAATCCTCGCTTAAGCTAATAATTTAGCACAAAGAGGCTATTGATTCAATGGCATGCAAGCGGGTTAACCTATTACCGCAAATTTGCCAAGCACCATGATCATCATACCGTTGTCCTTATCATGATTAATATTCTATCATCAAGAACAGCCTGCATGATCCAAGGGTTCCCCGTTCACGGGCGAATTATCCCGTCCCGGAGATTGGCAGGGGAGAATATTTCAGGTTAAAATATTAAAATTATGTTGATTATTCCGGCCATTGACCTGAAAGACGGCAAGTGCGTGCGCCTGCGCCAGGGGCGGGCCGAAGACGTGACCGTCTTCGGCGACGACCCGGCGGCCATGGGCCTCAGATGGCAGGAAGCCGGCGCCCAACTCCTCCACGTGGTGGACCTGGACGGCGCCTTCAGCTCCCGGCCCCGGAACCTTTCGTCCATCCGGCGCCTGCGCCAGGCCCTGTCTATCCCCATCGAGCTGGGGGGCGGCATCCGGACCCTGGACACCGTGGCGGCCTATATTGAGCTGGGCATCGACCGTCTCATCCTGGGCACCGCGGCGCTCAAGGACCCCGGCCTGGCGGCCCGGGCCTGCGCCGGCTATCCCGGCCGCATCGCCTTCGGCCTGGATGCCCGAGACGGCCTCCTGGCCGTGGAGGGCTGGACCGAAACCAGTCAAAAGACCGCCCTGGACGCGGCCCGGGCCCTGGCGGCGCTTAAGCCTGCGGCCTTCATCTACACGGACATCGCCCGGGACGGCGTTAAACGCGGGGTGAATGTCCCGGCCACCCAAGCCCTGGCTGAGGCCGTGGACATCCCGGTGATCGCCTCCGGCGGAGTCAGTTCGCTCGACGATATCCGGGCCCTCCTGCCCCTGGAGGCCCTGGGGGTGATCGGGGTCATCACCGGCCGGGCGTTGTACGACGGCAGCCTGGACCTGAAAGAAGCCATCCGCCTGGCTCAGGGCGGTTGAAGACTTCGCTCCGGCACGACGGAATCGTCGGGGCGGCGCGCTCACCGCCGCTACAGCTTGAGATTCGGACCCTAAAATGTCCTTCATGGCCGTAGGGGCGACCCGGCGGGTCGCCCCTACCATGCTCCGGGTGGGGCCTTGATGATAAAAGATTTACTATGACCTGTTCCAACAACCATGACTTTCTCCATCGGGTCCAGCGGCCTACCCGCTACCTGGGCCGGGAGATCAACGCGGTCGTAAAAGACCCCCGGGCCGTAGCTCTGCGGGTGGCCCTGCTGTTCCCCGATCTCTACGAAGTGGGCATGTCCCACCTGGGGCTGGGCCTGCTCTACGGCATCCTCAACCGGGAAGACCACATCTGGGCCGAGCGGGCCTACGCCCCGGCCCCGGACCTGGAGGCGGACCTGCGGACCCGGCGCCAACCCTTGACCAGCCTGGAGTCCGGCGCCCCCCTCAGCCGCTTTGACCTGTTAGGGGTGAGCCTCCAGTACGAGTTGGGCTATACCAACCTCTTGAACATGCTGGACCTGGGCGGGGTGCCGCTGTTGGCGGCGGACCGCGACGGCAGCCACCCGGTGGTCATCGGCGGCGGCCCCGCCTGTTTCAACCCCGAGCCGGTGGCGCCCTTTTTTGACGCCCTGGTGCTGGGCGACGGGGAAGAAGTTATCCTGGAGCTGGCGTCGCTGGTGGCGGCCTGGAAGGCAAACCGGGGCACCCGCCGGGAGTTGTGGCAGTCCCTGGAGGGCCTGGAAGGCGTTTACGTCCCGGCGTTGTTCCGGATGGACTTCGACGCGGCCGGGGTGCTCAGGGCCATCGTCCCCCAGGGGCGCCGGAGTAAGGTGGCCAAGCGAGTTCTGGACGATTTGAACCGGATAGCCCTCCCTGCCTTTCCCCTGGTCCCTTCCTGTCAGATTATCCACGACCGCCTCAGCCTGGAGATTTCCCGGGGCTGCACCCGGGGCTGCCGTTACTGTCAGGCCGGCATGATTTACCGGCCGGTCCGGGACCGGGACCCGGCCGCGGCGCTGGCCTGGGTGGAGGAGGCCCTGGCCGCCACGGGCTTCGAAGAGGTGTCTCTCTTGAGCCTCAGCATCGGTGACTACGGCCCCCTGGCCGGACTGCTCCAGTCCCTGATGGACCGATTGTCCCCGGCGAAGGTGGCGGTCTCGCTCCCTTCCATGCGCGCCGACACCCTCACCCCGGACATGATGGCGCAGATTCAACGGGTGCGGCGCACCGGCCTGACCCTGGCCCCGGAGGCGGGGAGTGCGCGCCTGCGCCAGGTGATTAACAAGAACCTCACCGAGGCGGCCATCATGGACTCGGCCCGGCGGGCCTTTGCCGCGGGCTGGCAGCTCCTCAAGCTCTACTTCATGATCGGCCTGCCCCGGGAGACCCAAGCAGACCGGGAAGGCATCCCGGCCCTGGCCCGGCAGATTCTGGCCGCCGCCCCCCGGGGCAGCCGCCCCCGGCTCAACGTCAGCCTCTCGAGCTTCATCCCCAAGCCCCACACCCCGTTTCAGTGGGAGCGCCAGGAAGATTTGGAGGAGTGCCGCCGCCGGCTTCACGGCGTCAAGGACCGGCTGCGCCAGAAAAACATCCAGACCAAGTGGAACTCTGCGGCCCAGACCTGGCTGGAGGGGGTGTTTTCCCGGGGTGACCGGCGTCTGGCGCCAGTCTTGCTGGAGGCCCACCGCCGGGGGTGCCGGCTGGACGCCTGGAGCGAACATATGCGGGTGGAACCCTGGCGCGAGGCCTTTCGTGCCACCGGGGTGGAGCCGGATTTCTATCTGCGGGAACGGCGCCCGGAGGAACTCTTGCCCTGGGACCACGTGGACTGCGGGGTGAGCCGGGACTTTTTGCTGACCGAGCGGGCCCGGGCCGATCAGGGGCTGGAGACCCCGGACTGCCGCCGCGAGGGCTGCCAGGACTGCGGCGTGTGCGACCAGGACCGGATCAGTCTCAGGCTGGAGGACTCCTTAGCCCTGCCGCTGGAGGACTCCTTAGCCCTGCC
>PEWM01000072.1:983-6197 GCA_002779455.1 Deltaproteobacteria bacterium CG07_land_8_20_14_0_80_60_11 | reverse complement strand
GGGATTTTCCCCGGGCCCGCAGTTGCTCTCCCAGACCCCGGCTGTCCGGTTGGCTCCGTTCCCCGGGGCTGGCCAGTTGCTCCATCAGTCCCTGATAGTCGATCAGATCCTTCTTAAGGGTGTCCATCTGGGAAGTCACTTTCAGGTTCTTGACGTCGGCCATGATTGTGGCCAGGACCTCCAGGGCTTTTTGAATATAGGCCTGGTTCTGTCTGAAATCCTCGTCCAGGCCGTAGAGGAGATAGTTTTTCTCGTAGCGGCGAATTTCCAGCACGATCTCCCGCAAATCATCGGCAATCTGGACCACGTGCTGTTTCAGTTCGATGGCATGGAGGTAATGGTAGGAAAACCCGCCGACAAAACCGATGGCCAGGACGCAGGCGGTAAACCCCAAAATTACCTTCTGGCGAATATTCAGGTACAAGAGATTCCTCCAGGCGGATAGAATGAGATGCGGTCCGGCCCATCAGCCGGAAAACCGGGAGATGTAGTCCTTCTTCCTGCCATCAGGGTATTTTTGCAACACTCTTCGCAGTCAATAAAAATCCCCTTGGGCGTCCTCTTGGGAGAAAACCGCACTCGGCGAGCCAAACCAGGCGCCCCCAAAGTTCCCATAATTTCCCACTAGTTTGCCATACTTTGCTGCATTTTGCAACACGATTACCTGGATTACATATTGGAAAAAACTTGCCGCTTTAGAAAAATTATTGACACTTTGTGAGATTTTTAACATACTATCTCGCAATCCGAACTTATGATCTGGGAGGGAACAGGTAGGATGGAAATTTATCTTCCCATTGCGGGTATAAGCATTAATTTTTTCCTGATTCTGGGGTGCGGCGGCCTGGTGGGCTTCCTCTCCGGGCTTTTCGGGGTGGGCGGCGGATTTCTCCTCACCCCGCTGATGATGATGATCGGCATCCCGCCGGCGGTGGCGGCGGCCTCGGACTCCAACCAGATCGTGGCCGCGGCCTCCTCCGGGGCCTTTGCCCACTGGCGTTTGGGCAATGTCGACTTCAAGATGGGCCTGGTGATCCTGGCCGGCGGGATCTTCGGCGGCACCATTGGGGTGCAATTGGTCAAAGTGCTGCGGGCCATGGGCAACTTCGAGTTTGTCATGACGGTGGTGTACGTGCTCATGCTGGGCCTGGTGGGCGGCGCCATGTTCGTGGAGAGCCTGCGCACCATCCGCCGCAGCAAGGGCGCCACCGCGGAAGCGGTTATGGCGGCCCCGGCGAGTGAGTCCGGCCTCACCCGGCTGTTCAACAAACTGCCCTTAAAGATGAACTTCCACCGTTCAGGACTCAACACCTCGGCCATCTTCCCCTTTACCATCGGCACCACCGTGGGCATCATGGCGGCCATCCTGGGGGTGGGCGGCGGCTTCATCATGGTGCCGGCCATGATCTATATCATCGGCATGCCTACCATCGCCGCCATCGGCACCGACCTGTTCCAGATCGTGCTCACTTCGGCCAACGTCACCCTCCAGCAGGCCATGGTGAACCACACCGTCGACCTCTTGCTGGCCTTGATCCTCCTGAGCGGCTCCACCATCGGGGCCCAGTTCGGGGCGGTGGCGGGCAAACGCCTCAAGGGTGAGCAGATCCGCATCCTGCTGGCCATCATCGTGCTCGCCCTGACCGTCAAGCTTTTCCTGGACCTGGTGCTCACTCCCAGCGATTTGGTAAGCCTGGCGCCGGCCAAGGGAGGAGGGCACTAAGATGAAACGGCTCGCGATCCTCTCCCTGGCCTGCTGCCTAATCTGCTTCTGGGGGGCGCCGGCCCTGGCCATCACCCCGGAGGCGCAACCCAAGGTGATCACCTCGGCCTCGAAAAACGTCGTGGAAATCGGCCTGTCCTACTCCGGGGATAAAATCTTCTTCTTCGGGGTCAATCCGGCGCCCGGGGCCGATGTGGTCATCAAACTCACCGCCGAAAAAGAAGAAGCCGTTAAGCTCTCCGTCAAAGGCAAGGTCGGTCCCCTCTGGATGACCGTCAAGCAGTACGAGGTTACCAACTCCCCTTTCATCTATAAGCTCCATACCAGCAAACCCCTGGACCAGATTGTCTCCAAGGAGACCGCCCAAGAGTTGGAACTGGGGTATGACGCGGTGCGGGGCAAGATGAAGCTGCACCTGATCCGGGGCGAGGCAGCCCCGGAGGATGAGGAAACAGTCTGGAAGGGATTGCTCAAAATCAAGGAGCGGGCTACCCTCTATAACATCGTTGAGGACCCGGCGCGGCTGGAAATTTCCGAAGGCAAGCTCTTCAAGCATTATTTCCGGTTTCCGCCCGCGGCCACGGAAGGCCGTTATCAGGTGGAATCCTTCTGTTTTCAGAAGGGGGAACTGGTAGGTTACGGCAAGGACATTATTGAAATCAAGAAAGTGGGCCTGGAACACTGGCTCACCCAAACCTCGCAAAACCAGCCAGTCTTTTTCGGTATCATGGCGGTAGTTATCGCCGTCGCTGCCGGGTTGCTCGTGGGGGTACTCTTCGGGAAAGGAGGACACCATTAATGGTGACTGAAAAAGCTAAGTCGATTGCGGTAGCGGTAGATGGGTCAACCGCTGCTTGGGAAGCCATGCAGAGGGCTATTAACATGGCCCAATTACTGCAGTTGCCGCTGGATGTCCTCCACGTGATTCAACTGCGGAAAGCAGGCTACTTCGCGTTTATTGATCGACATCTGAAAGAGGACCAGGAGGCCTATGCCAAAAAGGTTTTAGCCGACGCGGTCCTGCGGGCCGAAAAGAAAGGGGTGGTGGTCCACACCCATCTGATAGAAGGAGAAAAGGATCCTTCCGGGGCGATCATCAATTTTCTGGATCAGGCCAGAGGCGTGAAATTCCTGGTGTTGGGCGCTCACGGGCACGGCTTCGTAGGCCGGCATCTCCTGGGCTCCACCACCGAACGGGTGGTTCGGGAAGTGGCCCGGCGGGCCCTGCCGGTACCCGTGCTGGTGGTGCCATCCATCAAGTTGGAGGAAGAGCCCGAGCCCAGCAAGGAGAAATGAACCCGGCCGCCGGCCCCGTCTGGGAGGCGATTCGGAACCGAACAAGAGGGGAGCCTCGGGTAACCGGGCTCCCCTTTTTTTCCCGGGTTCGTGCCGGAAGCCTGGCCCCGGTATTCATCCCAAGGCGCAAACCAACGGCAAGGGGCGGACCCGTGTGTCCGCCCGTCGGGTGCACACGCGGGTGCGCCCCCCACAAGGCTGCATTTTTTGATTGCACTTGGGATCAGAAAGTCGAAGTCAGGGGCTGAACCTGGCCGGCATGGAGAAAATACTTGGCCACCACAACCTCCAGACGCCCCGCATCCACGGCTTCCCGGATAATGGGGCTGACCCGGAGCAGGGTCTCTTCCAAATATTTAAGGTGGAGGTCCGTGGTGGCTTCCACCAGGTCATGACCGTGGTTGCCGGCCTGGCGCGCCTGGGCCACCGCCGGGGAAATCTGGGCGATAATCGCCCCGATATGGCCCTCCGTGGCCTCGGGGTGCTCCACCGCCGCGGTCACCGCCCCGCAGCTTTCGTGGCCCTTGATGACCAGCAGGGGCACGTGGAGATGCGCCACGGCGTATTCCAGGCTGCCGATGCTGGTGGGGTCCAGCACCAGGCCGGCAGTCCGCACCACGAAGAGGTCCCCCAGGCTTTGATCAAAAATGATCTCCGCCGGCACCCGGGAATCGGAGCAAGAGAGCACCGCCGCCCCCGGCTGCTGACCCTTGGCCAGGGTGCGCCGCAAGTCCAGTAAATTTCGCCCCTGAAACAACCCCTGGACAAACCTCATGTTTCCTTCCATCAACCGTTGCCACACCTGTCTGCCCGTGAGTCCTGGCCCTGAATGCGCCATGATTTACCTACCTTTCGTTGTCACTGCGGCTCGCCGCCACGTTAAGGCGGCCGGGGCGGTTCGCCAACCGTCCTGGCGCCATGGCTTTCCCCCATCTTGCGGCGGCTTATCAAGCCGTGATTATACCTCTCCCACCGTTTACCTTGCTATCCTAAAACCTATTGATTAAAGGCTATTATCCGGTATTACTATTTCTCTTGACATACCGGTTTTTATCGGGAAGCCGAACGTATCGGCGGCAACGGTCTTGAGCGTGTCTATTATATCGGGTTTAAGCAAGGCGGCAAGGTTTTTGAGGAAAAGGTTGGGCGGCAATTTTCCGATGAGATGACCCCGGCCAGGGCGGCCAGGATCAGAGCGCAGCGCATTGAAGGCAAGCGGCAATCTTGGAAAGAAATCAGGGAAGCGGCTAAGGTTGTTAAGTGAACTACTGAAATGCCCAAGGTAAATAACCTCAGAACTGAGGACCTTAACCCGGAGCAATTGGCGGCCCTGAGAGAATCTATTAATACCGGACATGACTATCAAGCGGCGAACTTTATGAGGATGGCCCTGTTCAACGGCATGAGGCGGGGGGAGTTGCTCCAGCTGAAATGGGCAGATCTGGATTTTGACCGGGGCTTTATCCATATTCGGCAGCCCAAGGGCGGCAAAGACCAGACTATACCGCTGCAAAAATTGCTTACTCACCAAAACCCACAGATGACCATGAGGTATGCGCACCTGAGAGACGAAGCATTACGCCGGGCCTCAGACCGAGTTGCGGTCAAAAATTTACAGACGAAACGTAGGGGCGCACCTAGGTGTGCGCCCTCTACTATCCCGTCAGCGTGCTGCCCCGGGGGGTCCAGTTCCTGGCGGCTCATCCCGCTGACCTATTTTCTGGATTATTTCCGGCACTTCTATGGCTTCCCCCTAACGTCCCGGCACCCCCTACTTTACGGGTTCGGCCAAAGCGTGTTATATATTATCGTGAGCTACGGCTTGGTTTCCCTGACGCTCAAATCCGCCTGCAAGCGGGGCACTTTGCTGCGGTTGTCGGATTATGTGTCGGACCAGAACGGGGTAGGGGCGGGTTTAACCCCCCCCTACAGCAAAGCGCGGCTGCTCTGTCTTCTAACCGAAAACCGAAAACCGGAAACCGAAAACGGTATTTAATATGATCGGCGTGTTTGATTCAGGATTCGGCGGGCTGGTGGTCCTGCGGGAGTTCTTGCAGGTCCTGCCGGATTATGACTACCTGTACCTGGGGGACAATGCCCGCATCCCCTACGGCACCCGGTCCGACCGGGTGGTGATCCGCTTCACGGAGCAGGCGGTGGATTATCTCTTCCGCCAGGGCTGCCGCCTCATCGTC
>PEWM01000072.1:281-957 GCA_002779455.1 Deltaproteobacteria bacterium CG07_land_8_20_14_0_80_60_11 | reverse complement strand
GGCCCTGCGGCGCATCCAGCAGGTCTGGCTGCCGGCCCGCTACCCCGGCCTCCGGGTCCTGGGGGTGCTGATCCCCACGGTGGAAGAGGCCGTGGCCCGGACCCGATTGAAGCGCATCGGGGTGATCGCCACCGAAGGCACCGTGACCTCCCAGTCCTTTGAGCTGGAGCTGAAAAAACTGGACCCGGAGGTGGAAGTCATCCAGCAGGCCTGTCCGCTCCTGGTGCCCATCATCGAGAGCGGCGAGCAGGAGTGGGAAGGCGCCACCCTGATCCTGCGCCGCTACCTGGCCCCCTTCCAGGGCCGGGTGGATACCCTGATCCTGGGCTGCACCCACTATTCCATCTTGAAAGAGCAAATCCGGGCCATCTTGGGTCCCGGCCACGAACTGATCTGCTCCGGCCAGGTCACTGCCACCAAGCTGGTGGATTACCTCAATCGCCATCCCGAGATGGAGACCCAATTGAGCCGGGGCGGGACCCGCCGTTACCTCACCACCGACCTGACGCCGCGCTTTGCCCAGTTGGCCAGCCTGTTCATGGGCCACCCGTTGAGCTCGGAAGTGGTGGAGTTGTAAAAAGCAGGGGTCAGGGGTCAGGGGTCAGGGACCAGGGACCAGGTGAGTAAAGGGGCCCCGGCGCACATCTTATGCTTCGGGCCGATTACCCGGCGTGAG
>PEWM01000072.1:0-228 GCA_002779455.1 Deltaproteobacteria bacterium CG07_land_8_20_14_0_80_60_11 | reverse complement strand
CGGGGGGAGATGGTCCAGTAGGTGTTGAGCAGGCGGTCTTTTTCTTCCTGGGTGACCAGCCGGAAGCCGTGTTTTTCGTAGAAGCGGATGGCCCACCAGGCTGCGGCCCAGGCGCCCACCAGGACGGGGCTCGGGATGGCGTTCAGGAGATGGGCCAACAGGCTGGCCCCCACCCCCCGGCGTTGGGCCCCGGGATCGACGTAGGCGTGGCGGATGAGGGTCACCTCA
>PEWM01000113.1:6398-6608 GCA_002779455.1 Deltaproteobacteria bacterium CG07_land_8_20_14_0_80_60_11 | reverse complement strand
GGGATTGGCGAAAAATAGACAAGAAGAGATAATGAGCAACAAAACCAAGTGCCGGGGCGGCACATACCAAGGGGCAACATATAAAAAGACCATATCTTTTATTTCAGTCTATTTCAAATTTGCGTTGAAAATTTCATGCATTGTGATAAGGTTCCCTCAGACAGATGAACATGTAAAGGGAGGGATCTATGGCGAGCTTAAACAAGGTAA
>PEWM01000113.1:4709-6078 GCA_002779455.1 Deltaproteobacteria bacterium CG07_land_8_20_14_0_80_60_11 | reverse complement strand
CAGGAACGGGAGCCGGAGCCGGAACCGCCTTTTGGGCGGCCGGAGGGCGGTGCGCCGGAAGATGATATCCCCTTTTAGGGGAGTCGGCCGCCACTGCCTACACCCTCGAACCCTCGCGGCCACAGGAGATAACGCCGTTTTGCCATCAAGCCGACGCCAATTGCGGGAGATGATCGTCCCCCTGCTCCAGGCGGGGGATTTCCCCGGCCTGACCAAACTGGCCGGCCAGGAATCAGGGGTGGCCGCCATCCTGATGCAGTTCCTCTACGACCCGGGCGCCCTCCTGTATTGGCGGGCCCTGGAGGGCCTGGGTTTTGTGGCCGGCGCCCATCCGGAGCAGGTGGGCAAACTCATCAACCGGCTCCTCTACCTGCTCAACGAGGATTCGGGGAGCAACGGCTGGGGAGCGGCCGCGGCCCTGGGGGAGATCGGGCGGGGCCGGATCGGCCTGGTGAAAGAAATCATCCCCATGTTCGTCGGCATCCTGGCGGAACCCTTCTCCCGAGAGCCCATGCTCTGGGGAGTGGGCCGGTTGGCGGAAGTACAGGCGGAACTTCTCGATGAAGTTTTGCCCGAGATTGTGCCTTTCCTCACGAGCCCCGAGCCCCAGGTGCGGGCCCTGGCCGCCTGGGGTCTCGGCAAAGCCCGGTACCGGCCGGCGGCCGGCGCTATCCAGGCCTTAACCGGGGACGAGCACCCGGTGGAACTTTACGACCGCGGGCGTCTGCTTGAGACCACCGTGGGCCAGATAGCCCGGGAGGCCCTAACGGGCCTGACTTGAGCCAGGAGAGCCGCGAGGCTCAAACTTTTCTGTGCATACGCACCAGATTAAACTTCGGATAAGAAAGGAAGGTTCAGATGTTTTTACTCATTGTGGTCTTTGGCGTCGGCGTATTTGTGGGCTATAAATACCCCCAGCAAGTGGATCAGGCGGTGCAGTCCGGCAAAAATCTCTTCAACGATTTGAAGGATAAGATTTCCAAGAAGTCCTCGTAAAGGCAAACCCTGGTTTGAAAAATTCTGGTGAATCGGTGGCACCGGCGTCCCGCCCGTGCGTGCGTGGGGTGCATTCGCAACCGTTGCTCTACTTTCGAGATGTCTCCGTCCCGCCCGTGCGTGCGTGGGGTGCATACTGCCCACCCCTGGCGGGCAATGCCCGCCCTACATATCTTTTCATAATTTATGGGTGGGCCCAGGGCACATGAGGAACTGCTCCGAAAAGTTTTTCCGTAGGGCGCGTCTCACGCGCCATTCTTGGTGCGTAAGACTCACCCTACAAAGGGAAATTACCTTTTTGAGCGCAGATTGGTATCAGGCCTTAAGCGCAATGATGGCCCCCTGGCGGCCGGTCACCCGGTCCCGGCGGTAG
>PEWM01000113.1:3524-4670 GCA_002779455.1 Deltaproteobacteria bacterium CG07_land_8_20_14_0_80_60_11 | reverse complement strand
AGGTCGAAATAGGTGGGGCGAACCTGGTAGGTCCACAGGGCTGGGGGGAATTCCCGGCGGAAGTTTTTGAACTCGGCGCAGCAGGGACCCAGGCTGGGGCCCACCGCGGCATAGAGGTCGGCCGGCCGCGTCCCGAACCTGGACTGCAGCAGGCGCACCGTCTCCCCCAGAATATTGAGCACCTGGCCCCGCCAGCCGCAGTGGACATTGGCCACCACCCGGTTAACGGGGTCATAGAACATCACCGCCTGGCAGTCCGCCTGCTTGATAAGCAGACCCAGGCCAGGGACGGTGGTGATTAGGATATCCACCTCCGGGATATCCGCCAGCCGGGCCTGGCCGGGGGAGGTAATCACCGCGGCCCGGCCGCCGTGCACCTGGGCGGCGCCGGCCAGCCCCGAAAGCCTTAGGGCCTGCCGCATCCGGCGCAGGTTTTCGGCCACCGGCTCTTGGCCGTCCCCCACCGCCAGGCTGACATTAAGACTGTGATACGCCCCGAGGCTCGCGCCCCCCTGCCGGGTGAAAAACCCGTGCACCACCTCCGGTAAGCCGGCCAGCTTAGGGCTGCGATAATACCTGAGGCCATCGGTTGCACGCCAACCCGCCATCCGCCTGATTCTCCTCAAAAGCTCCGGTACCCGGCGCAGCTAAAATCCGTAGGGCGCGTCTCACGCGCCATTCCTGGTGCGTAGGACGCACGAACGGAAATTACCTTTTTGCGCGCAGATTAGTATTATCCATCAAGGTTCAGAAGACGTATAGAACGGCCATTTATGGAAAAACCATTCATTCCAGAGCAGCGGAATGATCCACCAGAAGTTCCAGATGAGGGATTCGCCGCCCACCGCCCGGGCTCCGATACCGCCGCTCATATGATGATTGCCCAGGCCCCAGTGGCCAAAATTAGCATAGTAGAAGAAAAGATAGTTCAGGACGCCCAGGATAAGCACCCCCACGGTCCGGAACCAGAAGGCGCCCCAGGCATCCTTGTCCGCCTGCGGCGCCAGGTCGTCAAAATAATGATGCCAAATCAGGAACGGGATGAGGGTGAACCCGGCGATTTCCGCGGCGTGGTACCACAGAAACCGGGTGGGGATGAGCTTGTCTGCGGCCGGCAAATGATGGCTGACGTCTTCCATGGGTAAC
>PEWM01000113.1:0-3517 GCA_002779455.1 Deltaproteobacteria bacterium CG07_land_8_20_14_0_80_60_11 | reverse complement strand
GGGCGATTTTTACACAGATCAGGGCCAGGATATAACCGAGGCCGATGGTAAGAACAAACGAAATCAGTCCCTTCCAGGGCTGGGGCAGGGTGATCACCGACCAGGGTTTCATACGCCAGACGTTGGGGGTCATGAACAGAACGATAATGGCCCATTCCCACCAGCCAAAGACCCAGTGCACGTGACCGGTGCCGGCGATCCCGCCCCACCAGGGGAAATTTAAGCCGCAGGAGGCCCCATAGACCTTGCCGTAGACTACCCCCCAGAACGGCACAATCAGGACCGTAAAGAAAAACAGGGTTAACAGGCTGCACCAGCCGAGCTCCGCCAGCCCGGCCTGCGGCTGGGTCAAATCACTGGGCCGGATGGGCCACTTCGCAAACAGGATGGTGACCAAGGGATAGGAAAAAAAGCCGATCAGCACAAAAGTCACCACCGCCCGTTCGCCGAATCGGGCCGCGGGGCTAATCAAGGCCTGGAGAGTGAGCGTTTTGCCGCAACCCTCCGGTAGCGCCGTCTGACCGGCAGCCGCCAGGGCCTCCAGATTGACCTGGCTGAAAAAGTTGAAGCCTACCCCTAAAATTCTATAAAAAACGACGTGAATGACCAACCACACCAAGGCCAGGTTGACCAGAGTTTCGATGATCCCCCTGGCAGGCTGCGGTATGTCCTGAAACGGCCAATCTCCCAGAAACATATGCTGCCAGAGCCCCACTAAAATCATCATCGCCAGGTACATGACGAAGGGGTAGGGAAACGATGCGACTGGACCGCGCGGATCGCTAAAAATGAACCAGATGAGCCAGGCGATGAGGAAAAAAACGATACATGAGACTATGCCCGTAACAGGTTGGCCCCAGCGGGCTCTAAGTGTGTGGCCTGCCATTGCTCTCACTCCTTTGGTCGTTTATCCATCAAGATGGCTTAACGCCGCAATCAACTTCGGTCATAAGCTCAGATGTGGTCCAGGTGCTCTTGCTGGTATCTTTTGACACTTTCGGCATCGGCCAACTTCCTGATGAGCCTGAGGCACGAATCATCCCCGGCTATCTGGGGCCAGATTTCCGGAAGCAACTCAAGCACCACCCGCCTTTGCTCACCTGCATCAAGATTCATTACCGCCGCTTTAATCGCCTCGAAATTCATGATCCTCGCTCCCTTCCCCCTGAGCCTTCCCATCAAGCCTCAGTGAAAATTTCGTGGATGTTGCCGTTTCCCTGTCAAGAAGTTTTAAGGCCGATACCACGAAACTTATTGAAAATCAATCAATTTTACTCGGGAGGCCAACCATTTTCCCGGATTTTTATTTCTTAGATGGACTTCCGGATAGCTTGCCCGCATCGGTCTATGTTAATCTGCTGCTGTAATCACCATGATATCCAAATATGCACTTTGGGAGGTAGTCAGGCATGGCGGCCAAGAGCCTGTTGATCGTGCAGCACCTGGATTGGGAGGGTCCCGGACAGCACCTGCTGGCGGCGCTGCTGGGAGGGGGAATAACCTACCGGGTGGTGGAGGCCTGGCAGGAGCCCCTGCCCGCCTTGGACCCCTTTGGCGGCATGATTGTCTTGGGAGGGTCTCCCAATGTGGATGAAGAGGAGCAGTTTCCCTACCTCATCCCGCTCAAGGCTCGCATCCGGGAGGGGATCGCGGCGGGGAAAGCCTATCTGGGATTTTGCCTGGGACACCAGTTGCTGGCTAACGTGCTGGGGTGCCGGGTCGGCCCCCTCCCCCAAAAGTCCGTGGGCTTCACCACCGGGGAGCTCACCCCCGCCGGTATGGCGCACCCGGTTTTTCAGGGGTTGCCGCCTAAGCTCAACCTGTTCAAGTGGCACGGCCAGGGAGTGCTGCCGCCCCTCCCGGCCGGGGTCAGTATCCTGGCCAGGTCGGCGGCGGCGCCGGTGGAGGCCCTGGGGTTGGACGACAACCCCCGGGTGGTGGGCCTGCAGTTCGACAACCATGCGGCGGCGGCGGATGTGGCCACCTGGCTCCAGCACGACGGCGAGTGGGCCCTGACGGGGTCAGGGGCTGATCCCGAAGCCATGGTAGAGCGCGCCGTTGCCCAGGAAGCGGCCATGGGCCGGGAGTTCCGCCGTTTCATGGAAAATTTCTTTCGGCTGATCCGGGGCTCATAGTTTTTCCCGGTAATGCCATAAACAGCCGTAAATGGTTTGAACCGGAGGGGCAATCTGGTCAGGGGGCGCTTCCGGAGAATTGCGGTGCTTGAACGCCTGGCATGAAAATTGAAGTAATACTGAATAAACATCTGAGAGCGTGTGATGAAGCGCAACAAGCGCACCGAAACCATGGGCCACGAAGACTTGACTCCCCTGACGGAGTATATCCTGGCCCAAATGGGTGACGAAGGGGCTGACATCCGCATCCGGTTGAAGAATTTTTATCGCCTCCGGGCGCTTAACAACCTCTCTTTTTTGCGGGAACATCTGGATAAAACCGCCTGAACTTAGGAGTTGGGCAGAGAAACCGCAGCCTTGGCCCCGGGAAACTGTCAGGGTCGGCTGGACCCGAAAGCATGGCCGCCAGTCTGGGTGTCGGGGTGAGAGAAGTCTAGACTTCGACGTCGGTCTGGGGGCCGCGAGATTCTCTATATCCAGGATTGAAATTTAGGGTATAGTCTGTTAAAAGATATTAAATCGGAGCTACCAAATGGGCGAAATCCTTAAATTTGAGAGATCTGAATCTTATCAGCCCCTTTCATCCATCTGGTACGGGGAAGATAGCGAGCTATTAAATCTCATGCTGGAATTCTACCCCCGTAAAAAGCCTGAATTGATTCTGGACGCTACTATCAACAAGGGGAGATTCTGGATCGGCTCTGAATATCCTGTGATCGGGCTTGATATAGCTTCTCGTTACCGGCCAAGCGTGGTCGGGGATAATATGTTAATGCCCTTTCGATCTGAAAGCTTGGACGTGGTTGTCTATGATCCACCCCATATCCCGAACCAAGGAAAGGATAATCAAAAGGATTTTCAAGATAGATTTGGCCTGGTGCTGAAATCCCCGAAAGAAAACGGATATAATTTCAATCACTTATACGGGCCGTTCACTCTGGAAGCGTACAGGGTCTTAAAGCCGGAAGGAATTTTACTCTGCAAGATCACCGACTACATTCATCATCACCGCTATCAGTGGGCGCATATCGAAGTTATTATGTCCGCAAGGGAAGCCGGGTTTAAAGCGTGTGATTGTATCGTGAAGGTGAGGAAGGGGCCGATAATCGATCCTCGCTGGAAAGTGGCTCACCATTCGAGGCGCCATCACTGCTACTGGCTCATATTCCGCAAGTCTATAAAATGCGAATAACTAATCCGCAATTTGAACATCCCAGGTATGGAGCATTTGGCAATCCGTGACCGCCAAACCTCTTATAGAACACTTACCGTCCGATCCATCGAACGTAATATAAAAAATCCGTAGTTGATCTGCCGCCGCCTGTCGCCGGGCCGGATAGACCGAAATCCGCTATCCGGCGATCTTGGCGCTCGATGCCGGC
>PEWM01000049.1 GCA_002779455.1 Deltaproteobacteria bacterium CG07_land_8_20_14_0_80_60_11 | reverse complement strand
CGCACCGATCCCCTGGAACTGCAGGGGGAGAAGGAACGCCTCCAGGCTGGCGTCAAGGAGCTTTCGAGCCTCATTTCTGCAGATGATCAGGAAATCGGGGACCTCAAGGGTAAACTGAAATCTATGGAACAGGACGAGCAACTGAGCGATCTGCTCTTCCAGCAGCGCACCGTCAAGGAGCAGCTGACCGAGGCCACCCGGCGCTGGGCCACCCTAACGATGTGCCGCCACCTCCTGGAGGAAGCCCGGGGCGTGTACGAACGGGAGCGGCAGCCCCAGGTGATTCGGGAGGCGGACCGTTTCCTGCACACCATGGCCCATGGCCGGTACCGTCTTCTGGCCGCGGTGGGCGAGGACGGGGTCCACTTAGAGGACCACCGGTCGCTGGCTCGGAAAGAAGAGGTCGCCTGGAGCGCCGGGTTAGCGGACCAGGTCTACCTGGCCATCCGCCTGGGGCTGGTCCGGGAGTTCGGCCGCCACTCCGAACCCTTGCCGGTCATCCTGGATGACGTGCTGGTGAAGTTCGACCCCAGCCGCCGGCTAAACACCGCCCGGGTCATCCTGGAGTTCGCCCGGGAGCAGCAGGTGCTCCTGTTTTCCTGTCACCCGGAATTCGTGGACATCATAGCGGCGGTCCACCGGGACCCCCGCCACCAGGAAACCGCGCTGGCCTGCTTTGCCATCGCCGACGGGGTGATTAATCGCCTCAGCGCCGCACCCCAAGGCGCCCTCCCGCAATAGTAACGGCCCGGGAAAATCTGGCCGGCAAGTTTCCCCTGAAAAATCGCATCCGAATTTCACAAGGCGGTGGTGAAGGAGAGACTGAATCATTAATTATGGTAATAATTGCCAAAATTGATAAAATAAATATTTTGGGGGCCGCCACCATTGCTGGCGGCTATTTTGGGGGCGTAGACGCGGATTTCGGAAAACTCCCGGGGTTGGCCGAGGTTATTTCCGGGTATAGCTATGTAGCAAGGGTGCGCACTGCGCACCTCTACAAAACCTTTCCCAAGCAGTAGGGCGGGCATCCCGCCTGCCAGTGGTGCGCAGTACGCACCTTTTCTAACCTTAAGGAAAGAGCGAAGATAATTCGACGAACTGAGCCGGTCGAAGTCCGTTGAGTGAAAGGCGCTCGAGGAGTGAGAAAACATGGAGAAAGTTGTTCTCAAGGCTACCAGGCGTGAGGCGCTCGGTAGGAAAGTCGGCGCCCTGCGCCGGGCCGGGAAGCTCCCGGCCGTGCTTTACGGACACGGCGTCAAGTCGACCCCGATCATGCTGGACGCCCACGAGGCGGCGCTGAGGCTGTCCCACCTGACTTCATCCAGCCTGGTAATGGTCGATCTGGACGGCAAAGAGTACCCGGCGCTGGTGCGCGAAAAGCAAAAGGATTATATCAAGAACCGCCTGCTGCACCTGGACTTCCAGGTCATCTCGATGACTGAGAAGATCACCACCAAGGTGGGCATCGAACTGACCGGCACGGCCGCGGCGGTCAAGGCGTTCAACGCCGTCATCATCACCGTCCTGAATGAGTTGGAGGTCGAGTGCATGCCTCAGGACCTGCCGGCGCGGGTTGTGATCGACATCTCCGGCCTGGCTGAGGTCGGCGCGGGCATTCACGTGCGCGACGTCGTCATTTCGGACAAAGTGAAAATCCTGGACGATCCCGCCGAGATGATCGTCGTCGCCACCGCCACCAGGGAAGAGAAAGCCGTGGAGGAGGCCCCGGTGGAAGAGGAAGCCGCACCCGAGGAGAGCGAACCCGGCCGGAAGGAATAGCCAGTCCCCCCCGAGAGGGAGTAATCTGTCTGATAAACCACGCACCGCGGTGCTTAAGGCGCCGCGGTTTTTTCTTGGACCTTACCTGCCGAGTCTAGCCATCCTCCTATATGGACGTGACCACGTCGTTCCGCTTTCACTGGGGCGAAGTGCTCTACTCCACGGTCTTCCGCCTCCTCCAGGTGGGGATCATCAGCGTTTTGCCACTCACCTGCGTGGTCTATGAGGTGGTGTTCAACGGCGCCGCCCCGCCTGCCAGATGGTCTTGTAGTGCGGCCAGCCTGGGGATTAGCCGGACACCCTTGGGACAGGCAATGGGACATTTTCAGAGGATATTCAAATGTTTTTTTAATTTTGCAATAATATTAAGATGATAGCTTTATCGCCTTTCTGGCCGGGATCTTGCACCCTCTATTCGCCTAGGGCCGGGAACGGCGACGTTCTCGAACCCGGAAACCACCTTGAAGCCCGGAAAGGGGAGTCCCCTGCCTGTCCCGGGCCTGGCGGCGGCGATGGTTGGGAACCAGAAAACCGGTGTCTGGCAAAAAGACCAAAAGGACCTCAGGACGCAAGAGGAGAAACTGGACCGGGCCCTGGTCACCGGGTTGATGCTGGAAGTGATCCTGGAGACGTCCACCTTCCCGGTGGACCCCCAAACTCTTCGCCACCTGGTGAAGACCCGTCTCCAAGACAGCCTGGCGGTCAATCTGGCCGGGCGGATCACCCTGGACCGGTTCCGCCGCCTGCTCAGTCAGGTGGACCTCTGGTTCCCCCTGTATTATCCCCTGATCACCGCCGGCGTCCCGGAGGGCGGCGCCCTGGCCGCGGCGCACGTCCAGGCTGCCCCCGCCCCGGCCGCAGCCGCCCTGCCGGCCCGGCGGGGGCTGCGGGAAGACCGGTTGCGGGCCTGGCTCCAGGAAGAGGGCCGGGGCCTGTTGCCGCACCGGCCCCACCGCAAGCTCAACCAGGACAGGCTCTGGGAGTTTCTGAGCCGCACCCAGGGCGGCTGGTTCCGGCTCCTGGACTTCACCCGGCACTTCGGGGTGGATCGCAAAACCGCCTGGGAATATTTACATAAGTTTCTCCACGCCGGACTGCTGCGCCACAACCGGGGGCGCTCCGCCGCGGTCCGCTACGCCCTGGAAACCCGCTTCCTCATGGTTCGGGCCGACGCCCTGGAACCCGAGGTCGAAGCGGCGCTGGCGGGCCTGCCCCCGAGCCTGGTGGCGCAGGTGTCCGGCTGGCTCATTGCCACCGGCGGCGAGGCCTTCTGGGAAAAAGAGTGGCACGGCCGCCTGGAGCCTTCCAGTTGCCGGCAGTTCATCACCCGCCTGCTTGCCGCGGGGCTCCTTTCAGAGGTATGCCAGGTGGGAGAGAGCCGGATGCTGCAGATCGCGCCCCGGTGGCTGCGGGATTGATGCGAGGTCTTGGAAAACCTGTTACCCCGCGAAGGATGAAAATGTGGAACCGCCGCCCCCGGCGGTTCCCGGCCTAAGGCTCTCACCTCCGAGCTGTTGTGCATGCCCGGCACACAAGAAAGGCCCCCGGAGGGGGGCCTAGGAGCTCCTGGTGGGCGGCGGTTAAGCGTTAATTATCTCAAGCCCTTCCCCGGCACGGGGCCCGCAGTCATATAACCTTTGACCATTTCGATGTTCATCTTGATCAAGGGCTCCAAGTCCTGATTACCGGTACCCGAAGACACGGGTTTGAAGGCCAGACAGATGTTGCCCACGGAGCACACCCGGTTCACCTGGACCATGTAGCCCTTGGCTTTGGTCAGGGCCTGGTTCAGGTAGGTGTCGGCCTTGTCAAATTTCTTTTCCGAAACCATGATGGAGGCCTTGTTGTTTAAGGCCAGGGGATTACCGGGATCCTTGACCAGGATCTTGTCGATGAGCGCATCAGCTTTCTTGTACTGTGCCTTTTCGATCAGATCATAAGAATCCAATAGCGCTTTGCCGACATCAAACTCTTTTTCGGCCTTTTTGGCCTTTTGCGCAAACGCCGCCCCCGCCCCACACAGAGCCAGGGCCACTACGATGGCAATTACTTTGACCCACGTCCGTTTCATATTCTCCCTCCCTTTGGATGATGATGCCTTGACGATCAAGAGATGCCGCCCTGCTCATATTAAGATAAGAGATTCCCAGCTGATTGTCAAAATATTTTGCGGGGGAACCCGGCAGATTTCATTAATTACCGCATTTTTTAAGACGTCAGAGAACTTTCGGACCAACTATCGGCGGTATACCCGGCGAATCAGTCCCCCACCTCGCTTATTCCATGCCCCCAACGGGGAAGCCCCCGCCACCCGATTCCCGGATGGCATAAAGGGCGGTTGCTTCCCTAAGGCGCCGGGTTATTCCTTCAAGCGGGGGTCGATGGCCTCCCGGATGCC
>PEWM01000089.1:10946-15133 GCA_002779455.1 Deltaproteobacteria bacterium CG07_land_8_20_14_0_80_60_11 | reverse complement strand
CTCCCGGCCCAGCAGCAGCCAGAGCATCTTCAGGCGGGTCTCATCAGCCAGGGACTTAAACAGTTGAGCTTCCTTTTTCATATTTATCTAATAACCGGATAACCGCATATTGTCAAATAAAAAATTTGAGGAATTGTGAAAGCATATCCCGGAAATTAGCTGTCCAAGGAAAAAAACCTCCTTGATCGCGCCGGATTTAGATGATATAGGGGTTTATATGATAACAACCGGATACCCGGATATTCAGTCATTCCGGCCTTACCATAACCACTTGATTAAAGGAGGAAAGCACTATGAAGAAATTCGGTAGGTATATCAGCCTGATCGGCATCCTCGCCCTGGTCCTGGCCGCCACGGCGGCGTGGGCCCAGCCCGGCATGGGGCCGGGAGGCGGCCAGGGCCGCGGTTGGGGCGCCGGCGATCCGCATTTTAGGAATTGAGAGGGTAAGCAGTTATGAAAAAGCCCGGCTTCTTATGCCTTATCACTATCGGGATTTTGGGCGTAATGTTCGCCGTATCCTATTCCTGGGCGCAGAGCGGGAGGCGCCTGCATTACAGCACGCTGTTCAACCCTAAGGCCGTGGGAACGGTCTCCGGCGAAGTGGTGCGGGTGGAGCAGACCTTCGCCGGAAATGGGGCCGATTACTGCATCCATGCCCTGTTGAAGACCCCGCAAGGGCAGGTGACCGCAATCCTGGCGCCCAAGGGTTACATGGCGGAACACGGGCTTGCCATAGACCGGCAAGACCGGGTGACAGTCACCGGCTCCCGGATTTCGATCCTCAACAAGCCCTTCATCCTGGCCATGGAGGTGACCGGCGACCGCACCATGCACCTCAGGGAAGCCAACGGCCGTCCGGCCTGGGCGGTGGGCGATGACTGGCACGTGCATTGACGGCGGCTGAGAGGTGAGAGTCCGTCTCTTGGGGAACGGATTCTCAACCAGGCTCGCAGGGTGCAACTTAATTTCATGTGATAGAGTTGTAAAAGGCATCGCATGTGAACCAAAGGCCGCATTTCTTGCCCGGCTTGAACCCCAGATTATGCCTCTCAGGGGCAGTAAGAGAGATCCCGGCGCCCCGGAGGGCGGCACAGGAGGAGGATGGGGCCGGGGGTAGCAGGCCGGCAAACACCTTGAGGGCAGGGGCGGCGCTTCCTCAAGGCTCAGTCTGAACAGGAGGACGGTGTGGGGGAAAAGCAGAGAGGTAAAGGCATCCGGAGTGCCGTTTTCGTCATCATCCTGTCAATTCTGGCGGTTTGGGTCATTCAACTGAAGTCGCCTGATATTGGGCAAGCGCAGCCCCCCGGCGCCCCGCCGGGAGTCCCGGCGCCGGCCCTGGGGGCGTCAGGGGCGAGCGCCGCCGCCGCCGTGCCCAAGCCACCGGAACGGCCCAGCGGCGTCTGCCCCCCCTTTAAACTGCGGGATGAGCAGGGGCAGATCATTGACCCGGTGCACGGGGTCAATGATAAGGGGCCCTATTCTCCCAAGCAGACCTGCGGGGCTTGCCATAATTATCAACTGATCACCGAGGGCTTCCACTTTACCCAGGGCAAGGGGGAGGCGCTGCCCAGAGAATATGCGGCCCGCTATAACTGGGTCCTGTTCCCGGGCAATTACGGCGGCAACTGGTGCTCCCCGGCCCCTTTGTATCGTCAACTGGCCCCCAAAAAGAACACCAAGGCCCGGATGATCGACATGACCTCTTTTGATTTTGTCACCGCCACCTGCGGCGCCTGTCATCCCGGCGGCGGCCCCCTGGAGTATGATCGAGACGGTTTCCGCTACGACGCCCGCATGTGCGATCCGGCCGCCAACCTCACCCCCGGGGGAGACAACGGCTTGGACGGCGATTACTTCAAGGCCCGCTGGTCGGAAACCGGGGTGCTCGAAGCCGATTGTCTGCTCTGCCATATGCCGGAATACAATTACAACAAAAGGAACGAGCAGCTTGCTGACCTGAACTTTAAGTGGGCCGCCACCGTGGGGGCCGGATTCGGCCGCGTCACCGGCAAGGTGGCGGGCGGGGATAAACCGGAGGTCGCGTATAATCGGGAGTGCTTTGACGCCGATGGCAACGTCAAACTCCATCTGGCCCCGGAGCCCCGCAATGAAACCTGTCTGCACTGCCATGCCAAGCCGGGCTGGAAGAAACGCGGCGCCGCCTTTTCCCCCCGGACGGATGTGCACCTGAAGGCGGGCCTGCGCTGCGTGGACTGTCACGCCGCCGGCAGCAAGGCCGCCGACCCCCGGATTCGCGGCAAAGAGGTGCACCAGTTCGGCAAGGGGGACGACCCCTCAGGCTTCGTCCGCAATGATTTGGATAACACCGTGCGCCAGTGCGCCGACTGCCATATTACCGGATACTTGAACGCCCCCATTGCCAAACATGCCGGTTTGCCCCCCGTGCACCTGGAAAAGTTGTCCTGCCAGGCCTGCCACATTCCCCAACGCCCGGTGAAATCGGCCCAGGTGCAGGTGAGCGATGTTTTTAATACCGGCCCGCTCATCTCGCCGCCGCCCAAGCGCATCTGGACTTTTTACGACCCCTTCCTGAAGTACTGGAACCATTACGGCGAACTGGCCATGTTCACCACCCAGGACCAGCCCACTGACCCCTATCGCCCCGTCCTTAGCTGGTATAAGGGCAAGATTTACCCGGTGAACCGGGTGCACAGCGCCTGGCCGGGGTTGATAGAAGAGGGCAAACCCGGTCTGAACCAGGCCTTTATGAAGGACGTCTTCCTGATGTGGCAGAAGCACCGCCAGGACCCGGCGCTTTATCCGGAATTGGCTAAAATTCGGGATGATAACGGCGATGGCGTCCCGGAAGTGAACCGCCCGGAGGAGATCGACGCCTTCATCAAATCGGTCAGAGCCTACCTGACCGACACCGGGTTTGATCTGGCCGGGAAAACCGTGGTCTGGGTCATGGACGACCGCGCCTATACCTCGGGGACCGAGGGGCGCCCGTTACCGAAGTCTGACTTTGAAGCCTCCCCCTATGCCTCGGTCTATAAATACAGCCATGATGTGGCCCCGGCCAAGGCCGCCCTGGGAGCCAAGGGCTGTGCAGACTGCCATAGCCAGGAGGCGCCTTGGTTTACGGCCCAGATAGTCGCCTATCCCTTCGGCGAGGATGGCAAACCGGTAACGATGAAGCAGGCCGACCATTTGGGATATCAGACCGTGCCGAGCGATACGGAGCCCTGGACCTACTGGACCAAGATCTTCTTTACGTATCTCACTATTGTGGTAATGCTGGGGCTGATTATCCATATGCTGCTCGATGTGTGGAGATATTACCGCAAGAACTCAGGAGGTGGAAAAAGTGGGTAAAGGTTCTGCGGCCCCAGAGATGCAGCGTTTTGGTCTCTACTTCCGCCTCCAGCATATTCTCATGGTGGTCAGCGTCACCATTTTGGTGATCACCGCCATTCCCCTGTGGTGCTCACGCTATCCCTTTTCAGAGTTGGCGGCCGGCATCATCGACTTTTGCGGCGGCCTCGAATCGGTGCGGGTGGTGCATCATTGGGCCGGGTTTATGCTTATTTTTGCCTTTGCCTTTCATGTCCTGTACGTGTTGGTTCATCCCGGGGGCCGGAGAGATTTTTTGCTGATGCTTCCGAGGCGGAAGGATTTTAACGATCTTGATCAAAATGTACGCTACTTTTTAGGCAAATCCGATAACCGTCCACGCTTTGGCCGGTTTTCTTATTTCGAGAAATTCGATTATTGGGCGGTGTTCTGGGGATGCATCATCATGATCGGCACGGGGTTTATCATGTTATATCCGCAAGCGGTCGCGGCTTTTCTCCCCCAAACCTGGACCAATACAGTTTTCGCGGTGGCGCGGGAAGCCCATTACCACGAAGCGATTCTGGCGGCCCTGGCGCTGTTTACCTGGCATGTCTTTAATGTCCACCTGCGCCCAGAGAAATTCCCCGGCAGTATGGTGTGGTGGCATGGTAAGATTACCAGGGAAGAACAGGAAAGAGAGCACCCGTTGGAGTGTGAAGAAGTACTGTTTATCAGCACAATAAAGAAAGATATGTAATATGATTGACACGTTTTTGGCTATCCGCACAATCCCCGTTTGGAATCCTGGGACCTTCCGGGAATAAAGAGTCGGGCAAATCTTTAACTCTAAGGACCGAGGCCTGAAACCTAATGATAATATTGTGGAAAT
>PEWM01000089.1:9601-10927 GCA_002779455.1 Deltaproteobacteria bacterium CG07_land_8_20_14_0_80_60_11 | reverse complement strand
GCGAGGCTGGAGACTCATCCTTCCTATTGCCGGGGTCATAATCTTATGGGTTGGTAATACTGCGGCCACGGGGCAGAATTACCCCGCCCTAAGTTTAGAAGATTGCCTGGCCATCGCCCGGGAGCAAAATCCGGTTTTGCTCGGCAGCCGGGAGAAGATCCAGGAAACGGTGGCAGATTATCAGGCGGCCCGGTCCAAGTTTCTCCCCCGGCTCTTGTTGTTGTCTTTCTATGACCGACAGCCGCCCAACCGGTTCGCCGCCGGCGGTTCCGCTCCTAATGAACTGTTCAAGCGGGAAGGCTATACCAGCGTCACGGGCAAACAAATCATCTTCGACGGCCTGAAGACTTATTACAATAGTCAGGCCGCCAGGTTCGGGACCCAGGCCCAGAAGCAGGAAGTCCAGAGGACCGCCGATGAAGTGGCCTTTACGGTGGCCGAGGCCTTCTATCGCCTGGTGGAGGCCAGGGAGAATCTCCAGGTGGCCCAGGAGGCCCTGAAGGAGAGGCAGGAGTTTGCCAGGCTCACGGAGGCCTTTTTCAAGGCCGGCAAAGTCACCCGCCTGGATAATTTGCGCGCTCAGTCCCAGGTTTCCGATGCGGGGCAGGCCCGGGTGGAGGCGGCCAACGCCGTTATCCTGGCCCGAGAGATCCTGGCCCGAACCATAGGACTGAACGAGCGGGTTCAGGTGGACATCAAGGGCGGACTGCCCCGGGAGTTTACCCCGGCGGCAGAGGTCGCCTCGCTGTGGCGGGAGGCCCTGACCAGCAATCCGGAGATCAAGCGGCTTGATTTAGAAATAGCCCAGAGTCAGTCCGCCACGAAAGCGGCCCGGGGCGGCTATTTCCCGGAAGTGAGCCTGCAGGCGGCCTCGGATGTGCGCCATCGGGACCTGGGCGGCACCAAGCCGGAATGGCTGGCCGGGGTCTTTATGGAGTATCCTTTCTTTGAGGGCGGGCTGACCAAGGCTCAGGTAGCCAAGGCCTCATCCCAATACCGGCAATTGCTGGAGAAAAAGCGGGACCGGCTCAACAGCCTCAAGGCGGACCTGACCTCAGCCTGGAAGGACCAGGAAAACAGCCGCCAGGGGGTGGGCGCCGCCCGGCAGACGCTGCTCTCCAACGAAGAGGCCTACGCCAGCGCCACGTCTCTGTACCGCTATGGCAAGGCTATCGCCCTGGACGTGCTCACCGCCCAGGTGGAGCTGACTAAGGCCCGCCTGAGCCTCATCAGCTATCAGGCGGCCTACGGCATCGGCCGGGCCCGGGTGCAGCAGCTCGTCGGCAGAGGGCCCGCAACCGCTGCGGCCATCAAGGAAAGGGAGGG
>PEWM01000089.1:0-9549 GCA_002779455.1 Deltaproteobacteria bacterium CG07_land_8_20_14_0_80_60_11 | reverse complement strand
GCCTCATCGTTGTGCTCTTCTTGGGTTATCGCCTAATTCTCTACCGACCAACCGTGATGGTGATGGCGGCGAAGCAGGTGGAAGTCCGGGGCGAGGTCCGGGGGCCGGGCACGGTGCAGTCCAAGGTGCCGGTGGCGGTGAGCAGCAAGATTACCGGGATTTTAGAAAAACTTTATGCGGACCAGGGAGACCGGGTAAAAAAGGGTCAGCTCCTGGCGGAGTTGGACACGCCGGAACTCAAGGCCCGGCTGGCCGCGGCCCGGGCTGCCCAGGAACGGGCCCAGAAGGATTTAGGCCGGTCCCGGGCGACCCTGGCCAAGTCCCAGGCCAATCTGGTTCTGGCCCAGAGCAATTACCGCCGGGATTTCGAGGTTTTCAAACCCGGTTATATCTCCCAGGCGGCCATTGACACCACCAGCGCCGCCCTGAAGGTGGCGGCCGGGGAGACGGGCGAAGCCCGGGCCAATGTGGCGGCGACTGAGGCCGCCCTCAAGCAAGCCGCCGCCGAAGCCCACGCCGCCGCGGCGACCCTGGACTACACGCGCATTTTGGCTCCCATGGACGGCCTGCTGACGGTGCGCAAGGCGGAGGTGGGCGATACGATCACGCCCGGCGCCCCCATCTTTCAAGTGGTGGACCTGGATTGGCTCTGGGTGGCTACCTGGATTGATGAAACCCAGATCGCAGCTTTAAAGGAAGGTCAGGAAGCTCGGATCCGCCTGCGCTCCGGCCGCAGTTTCCCAGGAACGGTGGTGCGCCTGAATAAAGAAGCCGACATGGTGACCCGGGAAATGGAAGTGGATGTCAAGTTTGCCTCTCCCCCGGAGCCCCTGGTGGTGGGTGAAGAAGCCGAGGTCGCCGTTGCTACCGGCCGTACCCAGGCCCTTGCCGTCCCCTGGAGCGCCGTTCTGGAACAAGACGGCCACTCCGGGGTGCTGGTGGTGGAGGGGGGAGTAGTGAAATTTCGCCAGATCAGGCTGGGACTGCGGGATAGCCGCCAGGTGGCGGTGGAGGAAGGTCTGAAAGCCGGCGATCTGGTGGTGGCGCCGCCCTCCCAAACCCAACCCGGCCAAAAAGTTAGAACCAAAATCGTCTCCGGGAAATGAGCCGATGGACCTGGCGATTCGGGATATCAAGCAGCATCTGGGGCGGTTTCTGGCCACCGTGGTGGGCATCGGCCTGCTCTTTGCCATTGTTCTGTCCATGAACGGCATCTACCGGGGATTCGTCTTTGAAGGACTTTCCCTTATCAACATCACCAATCCCGACCTGTGGGTGGTGGAGCGCTACCGGGGGGGGCCCATTAATGAGCAGTCCATTCTCCCGGAATTCTTTCACTATAGCGTCGCGGCCATTCCCGGAGTGGAGAAGGCCAGCCCCTTCATTATATATCCGGTGGAGCGCCACATCGCCGGTGAGAGTAAGCGCTTTACCATCATCGGCTATGATGTCTTTACCGGATTGGGGGGGCCGAAAAATTTTACGGCCGGCCGTCCCATCACCCAGGCCCATTATGAAGCCGTGGCCCATCAAAAGTTGGGTTTGCGCCTGGGACAGAACTTTCGTTTAGGACTGCACACCTACACAGTGGTGGGCCTGACCAAAGAAGGCACCTCTCCCGACGGCGAAGCCCTCCTGTATCTGTCGCTGCCGGATGCCCAGGAGGTGATCTGGCTGCCGGATAACGAAGAGGTGCGCAACCAGCGGCTGCGGGTCTATCAGAGCCTGGTGCGGCCGGGCTTTTTCTCACCCCAGGAGGCGGAGAAGTATCTATCCCGCTATGGCATCGACACGCACCGGATCAACGCCGTGCTGGTGCGTTTAGCGCCGGGGGCCCAGGCGAAGGAAGTCGTCCGCCAGATTAAGGACTATCTCTATCTCTCGGTTTTTACCACCCCTGAGCAGATCGAGATCATGTTTAAAGGCCGTTTGGACCGCCCCCAGCGGCAGTTACTGCTGTTCCGCACCCTGCTGTTGATTGTTTCCGTGGTGATTATCGCCATGGTGATCTTCACCTTAACCATGGAAAAGATCCGCAGCATCGCGGTAATGAAACTCATCGGCGCCCCCAACCGGGTAATCATCCGGCTGATCATGGAGCAATCCATCTTGCTGACCGCATGCAGCTTTTTCATCGGCTGGATTATCATCCACAACGCCTATCACCTGTGGCCTCGCCTGGTCCTGCTCACCCCCGGGGATGATCTGACGACCTTGGGGCTGGCGCTGACGGGAGGCATCATCGCCAGCCTGTTGGGCATCTGGAAGGCCCTGAAGACGCCCCCTGCCCTGGCCCTGGGAGAACAATGACAATGGCCGAAATTCTCAAGGTTGAAGGGCTGAACAAAACCTTCGGCAGCGGCCACCTGGCGGTGGAGGCCCTCAAGGGGATCGACCTGACGGTGAACGCCGGAGACCTGGTGGCCCTCCTGGGCCCCAGCGGTTCCGGGAAAACCACCCTGCTGCTTTCCGTCAGCCTGATCCTGGATCCCACCGGCGGCAAAATCTGGTTGGATGGGGAGACCATTTACGATCACGGGTGGAAAGAGGTGGATATCCGCCAGCTGCGCCTCACCAAGGTCGGCTTTATCTTTCAGTCCCGCAATCTCATTCCCTTCCTGACGGCCCTGGAGAATGTCCTGCTACCCCTGGACCTCCTGGGTTTCGAGCGGGATGAGGCCCTCCGGCGCGCCATGGAACTGCTGAAGTACATGGAAATCGATGAGCGGGCCCATTACCTGCCAGCCCTGATGTCCGGAGGGGAGCAGCAGCGGGTGGCCATTGCCCGGGCATTGGCCTCCGCCCCCAAGCTGGTGCTGGCGGACGAACCCACGGGCGCCCTGGACAGCGTCCGCGGCATGAAGGTAATGGAGATGCTAAAGAAAATCGCCCGGGAAAACCGCACCGCGGTTATCTGCGTCACCCATGACGAGCGGATGATTGAGGGATTCGACTATATCTACCGCCTCAAAGACGGGCAGATTAGCCTGAGTGATAATCACGGGTGAACGGCTCGGGGCGCTGGTCTGGCTCAGTACCCCAGCGGCCAGGGCCGCGGTTGGGGCGCCAGCGCCAGATGGGGTTAGAGTCCATCCTGGAAGACGTTCTGCTCCTGGGGGTGGCGGGTTGGCTCTATTGGCGGGAATGCCAAGCCGGGGGCCGGGAGGAGGGATCGCTCACCCCTGTTCAGTCCAAATGGTGACCTCAACGTCCCGCTATGGAGCAGGCGAACCGGGACTGCTCTATCCCAGGTGCGACTTCAAGCCCCGGTTTTTCTGCTCCTTCAGGCGTTTGACGAATTTCTTCAGGAGGCGCAAAGCCTCACCCCCGTCGGCGTCCAAGACGGCGCTCTGCATCTGCTGAAATTCTTCCGGGGCAATGGTCAGAACCTCGGGCGCCCCCTTGTTCTCCGATAACATCTTCATTCCTCCGCAGGAATAAATTGCCGCAGCATTTCCGGGTGCTGACCGGGGGCGGCCATGAACCTCATCACCGCCCCCCCTGACTTAATTCAATGAATTAGCCTGATTTGCCTCATTCCCCACTGAGATAGTTGCCGAGACGATTCCGGTTGTGCTCGTCCTCGTGGCAGTAGACGCAGAGATTCTCCCAGTTGGAGCCGTCCGCGGGGTTATTCCTGGGATTCCCGTCCTTGTGGTGCACCGTTAAAAGCTGTCGGTTGCGATAAGTGAATTCCCGCCTGCACTTGGCGCAAATCAGCCCGTGGATTTTCAGTGAGCGTTCCCGGTAGTTGCTGACTGGGGTTTCCAAACGGCGTAATCCTCATAAAATCCAGCCGGCGTTCGTTCGCCGGCCCCAGGGGGGGCGAATCTCTTTCCCGGGCTTACTGCCCAAAACGCACCTCTCCCTCCCGGGGACCATCCTCGGGTAAAGCAAAGAAATAATGCCCTGGTTTCCACCTCATCCAGGATTGGGCAGCCCTTTTAAGAAGCAATCACTCCCGGGTTGACTTAAGAAACCGCCTTACGCCTTCCGCCCTTCGCTCCCAAGCCTCTTTCCTTGGCCAATTTGCTGCGCTGTTCGGAATAGTCTTTGCACACCAGCGGGAACTTCTTCGGATCCAGACCATATCTCTGGAAATATTCCTTCGGCATCAAGTTGTGAGCTTTGCGCAGATGAGTTTTTAAGGTCTTCATCTTTTTGCCGCATTCCAGGCAGACCACGTATTTTGCCTTGACGATGTCTTTCAAAGGCACCGGCGGTTTCTTCACCACTCCAGCTTCGCTGCTCTTTCCCGTGGCCAGATCCTCCAGAACTGTCCCGCCCTCCAGGGACGACAAAACATTGTATACCTCTTTAATTTCATCTACCAATTCATCGGGGCTGAGTTCGCTCATGGAGGCGTGGGACATTACAATTTGCGCGGTTAACTTTAACACTTCGCTGGCCATGTGGATCCTCCCTGTCTTTTTTATTTATAGGATTTTATTGCAATAGATGGGTTAATATTTAATAATCATATTGTTTTGTCAAGAATTTTTATCTTAAAATGTTGATTCTTAATTCTTTTCATGGTGGGCTAAACCATAATTGCTTCAGCCTGGGAAAATAATTTCATGGCCTGGATTGTTGCCGGAGTTAGGAACCAGCAAGTCAATCAGAAAATTTTCTCAGTCATAGTCGTCCCAGAGTTATCAGGCGATTTAACCAGGTTCTATCGGCTATTCAGGATAACTGGTTCGAGGTTTAGCCGCCCTCTTATCCCCCGGCTCCCTGCAGGGCTCTTCATATGCGAGATATACGAGAGATAAACTTGAATTCTTGGCCATCTCTGTGTTATTTAGGTCTCCTACCCTGGTTACCCTTCGGCCCCGTCTGTACCAGGGAGGAGGGGAAAGCTGCGATTGGCCTGGATACATGCGAGATGCATCCTTAAGGACGACGACTTGGACTTACCACCATACCCGGAAGCGGTCTTAGGCCGGGCCCGCGGCATCCGGCTGCTGATCCTGGATGTGGACGGCGTCCTGACCGACGGCAGGCTCTATTTTGATGCCAAAGGTGAAGCCCTCAAGGTCTTTCACGTCCGGGACGGCCACGGCATTAAAATGGCTCAGCGGGGCGGCATCGAGGTGGCCCTGGTGTCGGGGCGCACCTCCGGCGCCGCCTTTCACCGGGCCCGGGAGTTGGGGATCACCCGCTTCTATGGGGGCGTCCGGGACAAGGTGGCTATCTTGGAGGAACTCCTGGCGGCCTTGAATCTCACCCCGCCGCAGGTGGCGGCGGTGGGCGACGAATTGGTGGACCTGCCCCTGTTCCACCGGATAGGCCTGGGGGCGGCGGTGGCGGATGCGGTCCCGGAGGTCAGGGCCGCGGCCCACTGGATCACCACCCTGCCGGGGGGTAAAGGCGCGGTCCGGGAGGTCTGCGACCTGCTCCTCAAGGCCCAGGGCAGGTGGGAGGAACTCGTCCGCCCGTGGCAGGGGCCGGCCGCCGGTTAGGCGCCTGCACCTGACCTTAGCCCAACCCCGCTCGTTAAGCCCTGAGTGGCACCGGCCTCCGGCCGGTGGGGGCGCATAGGCTGGAAGCCTGTGCCACCAGCAGGCGTAGGGCGGGCATTGCCCGCCATCAGGGAGGTGGTTTATGTTTATGAAGAAGCTCATGGTCGCGCTGATTTGTGGGTTAGTATTGGCGCCGGTCTCCGCCTGGGGACAAAAATGGATTGAGCCGTATACGGACCAAGACGGCGCCCAGGTAGAAGGGCATTGGCAAACCCCGGATGATGTAAGGAAGGATCGGTATTCCACTCCGGGTAAGGTAAATCCCTATACCGGGCAATTCAACCCTTATACCGGTAGCTCCCAAGGACCGCAGTCTGTAACCCCGGCCCCCATGAACCCAACTCCTACAAGCCCAAACCTTTATTATCCTCAACCGGATTATAAATTTCAGCCCAAGGACTATAAATATCAGGGCAGGTAAACAGCCAAGCGCCTAGGCCCTAAAGTTTCCGGCGCCGCGGCCCGGGACGCGACCTCGCCGGGCTCCCGGACGCCGGTGACCCGGAGTTCCCGGCGCAACAATCGAGGCGAGCCCTGGGGGGCTGCGTGAGAGGTATTGAGGTATTGATGAGAATCAATCGCCACCTGAGCGCCTGGGTGAGCGCCGGGCTGCTCCTGGCCGCCCTCGCCGGGCAGGCCGGGGGGCAGGAAGTCTCGGAACACGGCAACCCCTGGGTCAGGGTGACCGTCGGCAAGGTCACGGTGCAGGCCGAAGCCGTCAGGACCCCGGAGCGGCTCTTCCTGGGCCTGAGTTACCGGACCGGGTTGCCCGAGGGCCGGGGGATGCTCTTCTTTATGCCGAATCAGGAGGTGCAAAACTTCTGTATGCGGGGGATGCGCCTCCCCCTGGACCTTATCTGGATCAGCGCTGGGCGGGTAGCCGGCATCACCCGGAACGTGCCCCCGACCTTCCCGGGTGACCTGACCTCGCCGGCGCCGGTGAACCAGGTCCTGGAGGTGCCCGGCGGGTTTGCCGACCGGCACGGGATCAAGGCGGGGGACCCGGTGAGGTGGCAGTGAAGGGGCTGATTGCCTGAATCGGCGCCAGACCAGGAATGCCGGTGGTTTTGGTTGAGGACCCTGCACCCGGCGCCAAGGTGCTTGATCAGGTTTAAGTTTTTCTGAAAGGTGCCGTAATCAGGATAAATTGGTATACTATAAACCTCCCCATAGAGGCGGCGGCCAGGCGGAAGTCCCCCTTGCCTCACCGGAGTTCCAGAAGGATTGAGGCATCCTCATAACCGATAAAGCTCAGGGCCGGACAGGGGCTGAGGGACTGCGGGCCCCAGGGGCAGGCCCCTTAGAACCCCGGCAGCCGCAGCCGGTAGAGGAACCCCACCCGAGGATCTCACTCAGGGCAGTCGCACCTGGGCCTTCGGCCCACCCGTAAAGCATAAAAAGTGGTGGGCTTTTTATCATAGTGCGCAATACGTACCCTTAATCAACCTTGAACCTTGAACCTTGAACTTTTCGGAACAGGAGTTTTGATGCCATGCGGGCTTTGTTGGTATGTCCCGAATTTCCCATGTCCTTTTGGAGTTTCCGGAAATCTTGCCAGCTCCGGGGCAACCGGACGGTTAATCCCCCGTTGGGTCTGCTGACGGTGGCCGCCTTACTGCCCCCAGCCTGGGAACTGCGTCTGGCCGATCTCAACACCAGAAGCCTGACGGAGGAGGATTGGCAGTGGGCCGATCTGATCCTGATATCGGCGATGTACATTCAGAGGGAAGGGCTGTTGGCCCTGATAAAAGAAGCCAAGCGCCGCGGCAAAACCGTCGTGGCCGGGGGACCCCACCCCACTTCGCTCCCGGAGGCCGCCCTGGAGGCCGGATGTGATTTCGTGGTGCGGGGTGAAGGCGAGATTACGGTCCCCCTGCTTCTTAAGGCCATGCGAGCCGAAAAGACTGGGGTGATCGAAACTGACGAGAGGCCGGATCTGACTACTTCGCCGATCCCGCGCTTTGATCTGCTGCGGCTGGATGATTATGCCGCCTTTACGATTCAGACTTCCCGGGGCTGCCCGTTTGACTGCGAATTTTGCGATGTGGTAAACCTTTTCGGGCGCAAACCCCGTCACAAGACCCCGAAGCAGGTCATCGCCGAACTGGAGACCCTCTACCGGCTCGGGGCCACCGGCAACGTGTTTATCTGCGATGACAACTTCATCGGGAGCAAAAAGCAGGCTCGCGCCCTCCTGCAAGAAATCATTGCCTGGTCAAAGAGCCGGGGTGAACCCTACAGTTTCTTGACGCAGGCCTCGGTGAACCTGGGACAGGATCCGGACATGATCGACCTCATGACCGCGGCCAGGCTGGGGGAAGTTTTTATCGGGATTGAGTCTCCGGATGAGAATGTGCTCGAAACCAGCCACAAATACCACAACATCAAGAACCCGCTCCTGGAATCGCTGCGCACCCTCAAGCAGAATGGCATGGAGGTTATCGGTAGTTTTATCATCGGTCTGGACGGGGAAAGGCCAGGGGCCGGCGAGCGCATCTGCGCCTTTATCGAACAGACTGACATACCCGTGAACATGCTTGGGGTCCTGCAGGCCGCGCCGCATACTCACCTGTGGCATCGCCTGGAGAAAGAAGGGCGGCTGCGCGAGGATGTGGGCGATAACTTGGGGACCTTCTCAGCCTTGAACTACGAACCTGACCGGCCGGAAGCCGGGATCATGCAGGAATACGTCGAGGCTTGGGACTATCTGTATGAACCATCCCGTTATCTGGCGCGGGCCTACCGCTATTATCTGGCCATGCGGCCGGCTCGCCGGGATCCGGCGATGGCGGCAGGGGCCCCCCCGCGGCGGGACCACGCCCCCCACCAGGGTATGACTTGCCGGCAGAGGTTAAACCAGCTCCGGTCGGTTGTCAAAATTCTCTGGTGGCAAGGCGTCCGGCCACCTTACCGGCGTCAGTTCTGGACCCAGTTGATCGGCATGTGGAGGCAAAACCCCAGTCGAGTCAGGCAATACCTGCTGACCTGCGCCGAGGGAGAGGACCTCTTCGACCTGCGGCAGATGGTGCGGGACAAGGTCGCAGCTATCATCGAGGAGCGCAACCTGGAAGTTCCGGCGGCGAAATCCTGGGGCCGCGCCGCCGCCCGGTGATTGGCGCCGGCAGCCCCCGCCGCTTCCTCCCCTCTCCAGAATCGCGGCATTCCCTGAGAAACGCCAATCAGGCATGGCGGCCCTGCGGCTCCTGTCTCCCTTGCCAAGCCGGGCGGATTGGTCTATATTCCCTGGAGATTGGGGAGGCCGTGGATGCTGTCGGACCTGGACAAGAAGGTGATCCTGGCCCTGCAACGGGACCTGGAGATTTGCCCCCGCCCTTTTCTGGAGGTGGCGGAATTTCTGGGGATTGGGGAAGAGGCCTTGCTGGCCGCCATCCGGCGCCTGATGGCCCGGGGCTACATCCGCCGGTTCGGGGCCACCCTGCGCCACCAGCAGTCGGGCTACGAGGCCAACGCCCTGGTGGCCTGGGCGGTGCCGGAGGCCGACCTCAAGCGCATCGGCCAGCACCTGGCCGGGCAAAGAACCGTGACCCATTGCTACGCCCGCCGGCCGGCGCCCTCCTGGCCCTATAACCTCTACACCATGATCCACGGCCGCACCCCGGAAGCATGCGTCAAGATCGCGGCGCAGATGGCGGCGGAGACCGGAATCCACGACTACGAGATGCTGTTCAGCGAAACCGAACTGAAAAAGACCACCATGCGGTATTTCAAGGAGGGGGAGGGCTAAAGAGTGAGCAGTGAGCAGTGAGCAGTGAGCAGTGAGCAGTGAGCAGTGAGCAGTAAGCAGTCGCGCATGGGCCTTGGGCTCACCCCTAAAACATATAAAGATATGGTGGCACAGGTTTTCAACCGGTGCTGAGGAACTTTTCAGAGCATTCATGGGCCTTTGGCCCACCCGCAAATCATGAGAAGCTGGTATCGGCTGGTGGCACAGCCTTTCCAGGCTGTGCACGACTAACCTGCTTCCTTGGCGCAGGCTGGAAAGCCTGCGCCACCAATTTAAGTAACT
>PEWM01000192.1:3296-4163 GCA_002779455.1 Deltaproteobacteria bacterium CG07_land_8_20_14_0_80_60_11 | reverse complement strand
AACCAACCACAATTTTCTTGTAGGGGCGGACCCATGTGTCCGCCCTCAGGTTGGGCGCACACGCGGGTGCGCCCCTACGATTCTGGATTTTATTGATTGCGACTTGGCCTGAAATGGGTGCGTTTTACGCACCAAAAAGCGGTGCGTGAGACGCGCCTTACTGCACTGTACCGGGATCATGAACGGCGTGCAGAATGACCAGCAGAAGGAGTTTTGAAACTTGCGGTTCGGAAGGGAAAATTGGTCTCAGAAAACTATTTTTTGCGCCATTTTCGCTTTTTTCGTGATTTTTTCGTAAGAGGGTTAGCGCCAAACCGCGGATTTGTTCCTCCCGCAGCCAGGTATTTCTTCCCTCTCAATAATGCCGGGCGATGGCCAGCCAGCCGCCGCCTTCGGGCCGCGCCCAGGCCGGCAGAATCCGCCCGGCTTGCACGGAGACCCGCCACCCCCCCTGCCAGGGCCGGGGGCTTACGGCCTCCACCGCCAGGGGGTCAAGAAGATGGAAACCCACCCCCAGGGCCTTTACTGCGGCCTCCTTCAGCGCCCAGAGCAAGGCCGCGGCGCCGGGGGTGTCGCCGCCACTCAGGGGCCGGGCCCAGTCAAGTTCCGCTTCTCGGAAGGCTCGGGCCCATGGGTAGCCCGCCCCAAACTCCGACGGCAGGGCGGCGTCCACTCCCACCTGGCCGGCAGGCGCCAAGGCGGCCCAGAGGCGACCGGCGGTCTGAGAAAACGATACCGCCGGCCCCGGCTGCCCTTTAAGCCGCAGGTGCGGCTGGCCCAGGGCGGTTACCTCCAGGCTTACCGGCCACCGTTCCGGCCGCCAGGCGCAACCCGGGTCCTGGCCGGGCAGGCTGGCCAGCAGCCGCC
>PEWM01000192.1:442-3237 GCA_002779455.1 Deltaproteobacteria bacterium CG07_land_8_20_14_0_80_60_11 | reverse complement strand
TAAGGACCCAGGCCTGAAAGCACCTGCGTCGCCCCCGAGTCGAACCGCCGCGGCTGCGGGCTTACGGTCCATCGAGGCAGCGCCCCATTAACCATGGCCACCTCAGGCGGAAAAGCTTTTCATGATGAGGCCCTGAACCGTCATGATGATCTGGCCCGCATCGTCAACGGCCCGGATATCCCAGGCGGACTCCCCGCTGTCCTGGGAGCGGCGGCGCCCCTCCAGAACAATCTGCTCTCCTGGCCGGCAAGGACGGGAAAAGCGCATTTCGCTAATCCCGAAAGGAATCATGGCCGCGGTCACGTTTTCATCCCGCAGCAGCAGGTGAGAATTCACCAGATGCTTCAGGGCCTCCAGGAGGTAAGGCGGGTATTGGTAGCGAACCCCGGTCAACCCGGCAAAATCATCCATCTGGTTGACCATGGTCCGGCCGCGGATAACGCCGCGGCTGGAGCCGTCAAGGCCCTGGATCACCCGGTAGCGGCCCCCGAAGTTACTGTATTTCCGGTAGAACAGCAGCATTCCCTTCTGGTCGAACTGAGCGCTGTCCAGTTCCTCCGGCTTGACGGTGAAGCCGGGCCAGTCGGGCAGCGGCCCGCCCGGCAGTCCCAGGATCACCTGGCCGGTGTAGTTGGTGGTCCAATGGTCCAGGACCCGGCCGGTGGCGGTGATATGCGAGCTGGACAGGGACGCGTCGCAGAGCACTTCACCGCCGGCGTTCTCCCGGAGGCGCCGGCAGACGATGCGGGCCTCCCGGTTGACCCCCGGCGGGCACTCCAGGATATCCAGGTATTGGACATGGCGCACTCCCAGCGGCGCCAGGTGGGGGCAAAGCAGGTGGGCGGCCTCCATGAAGGTCTCCAGGGCCATGACCCCCGACACGAAGGGGTTCTTCATGAATTTGAAGGGCCGGTGGTCTTCCATCCATAAGTCATGGTCCAGGGAGAAGATGCGGCCGGCCTCGAGCGTCCCCGCCCCGACCTCCAAATGGTGGATCGTCTGAATCATGGGAAGTTCGAAGTCCCGATAGGTCACTCCGGCGGCGATGATACATCCCGGTGCGGGTGGGCCTTCCTCCAGATTCAGCCGCACCGTTTTGAGGGACGGCAGAGTGCGGATGGGCATGACATAGTGCTCATGGGCCGGCGCCAGGAAAAGTTCCCGGTAGAACAGTTCGGCCAGCTCGCCGACGCTGATATACGAGTCTCCCATGCCTTTGAGCCGCATCAGTTCCCGCAACTCCGGGTCGTCAGCCATGCCGGCGCCTTTGATGGGCGGCAGCATTAAGGCCTTGGCCCGCACCGACGGCTGCCGGGAGGCAATCACGTGCGTCAGGGCGGCCATGGCCCGGTTGCCGGCGCAGTAATTAATCTGGCCGACGTTGCCCCGGACCGCGGTAATGGAAGAGAGCATGACCATGAAGCGCAAGCCGTGCTCCCGGGCCGCTTGGTACAGGTTCCAGGCGCCCAGGAGTTTCACGTCCACCACCTGGGTAAAATCGGCGGCGGTCATAAACTCCATAAAGGAGTCCCGGATAATGCCGGCTCCATGGATGATCCCGGCGATGCCGCCGTAGTGCGAAACCACCCGGCCCAGGACCGCAGCCACGTTTTCCGGGTTATTGACATCACAGGAGTAATAAGTCGCCTCTATCCCCTGGCGGGCCAGTTCCTTGAGGGTCTGGGCAATTTCCCCACCGGAAGTTAGCCGCATGGCGGCATCGGACTTACCGGCCGGCGATGCGGGCCGGCGGCCGCCCCGGCGGCGCGGGCTCGCGCCTGCCAGACCGGCGTCAGCGGCGATCAGGCTGTTATAGTCCGCCTCAGGGTCAAATTCGCTGCTGCCCAAGAGGATCAGGCGCGGTTGGTTCGGCGCCAGGGCATAGGCCAGATGGGGGGTGATGCCCTTGCCGCCGCCCGAGATGACGACCACCTCGCCCGGGTTTAACCTGAAGTCAGGCGGGTCTAACACGGACAGAGGCTGCACGTGCCCCTCAACGGTAAAGGCCTCCTGGCCGTGAAACCGGATCTCCGCCAGGCTGTGGTCCAGGCTCAAGGCCTGTTTGAGCCCGGCCGAAAGGTCGGTGCCGCCATCCAGCGCCACGCTGCGGAACAATACCGAGTCATATTCCAGGGCGGCGTCCAGGAACATGCCCCGCACGCCCTCGATCACAACTGCCGCCGGGTCGGCGTCGCCGACGCCCCGGGTGATCAGCAAGCAAAATTTTCGGTCCGGGGAGGACACCAGCTGCTGCATGGCGCTGAAAAATCCGGCGAGCCGGGCCGGTATGCCTTCGATATCCTGGATGGCGGCGTTAGCGGTTTCGTCCAGCACCAGCACCAGGCCGGCCAGTGATGGCGCCGCCTGGGCCGCGTCCTCGGGGGAGCGCAGATCGAACTGGCCGGAGAGGTCCAGGACCCGGGGCACGACCGCAAGCTGCTGGCCGAGCGCGTCGGCGACCGCGGCGGCCAAAGTTGACCCGGGAGAGGGACAGATGACGGCTATTTCCTGTCCGGGGGCTAGCTTCAGGGTGTCCCCGGAGACGGCGCCGAGCGGCGCCTCATGAAAGACGATACGCTTGATCTCCTCAGGCTGGCTGGGGGCCCCGGAGGCGCCCGTCTCGGGCGCAATTTTCCACGGAGTTGCGGGTGGCGAATCACTTTCGCCCACGGCGGCCGCCCCTGGGGCATCGTCGCGTTCCCGCACCAGGGCGATGCGATCAGCGATATCCTGAACCGTGCGCGCGTTGATAAAGTCTTCCAGCCTGATGGTGATGCCAAAGTGACGTTCGGCGG
>PEWM01000192.1:0-370 GCA_002779455.1 Deltaproteobacteria bacterium CG07_land_8_20_14_0_80_60_11 | reverse complement strand
CGTCTCGCTCATAGCCGGTGGCGTCCATGATGATCCGAATCACTCGTTCAACGTATTCCCCGGCGGGAATAGGCTCGTGAGCCAGGTCACCGGCTGCCGCCTTGGGTACGGACTGCACCGCCGCGCCCGGCGTCGTGGACGGAGGCATAGCCGCAAGCGCCGGGCCGGCCGGAAGACTGGTATTAAAGAGTTCCTCAAAACGCGCCTCGCTGAAGGAGGGATTCACTTCGCGGCGGATGGCCTCCAGAATGGCCGGTTTGAGATACTTGCCAAAGGTGTCCAGGATAAACGTGTTGATTTCCCGCTGCATCACCGCCACTGCCCGGTTGTCCGCCAACCCCGCCGGGGCGGGCCGGGGCAGCGGGGCCAA
>PEWM01000095.1:3581-4217 GCA_002779455.1 Deltaproteobacteria bacterium CG07_land_8_20_14_0_80_60_11 | reverse complement strand
GCATCCGGCGGTGGCCTCCCAGCCGATCCGGACGGCCAGAAGCTCCGGCCAGTCCTATGCCAGCGGCAAGAGATCTTCCAACCATCAAGCCAGCGTGGCTCCCAAGTCCAACGGCAAGAACCGGAGATCTGCCAAGGCCGCCAAGAAGGCCGCGAGCCCAACCTATGCCAAACAGGAGAAACCGGCCCACAGCACCCCGGCTAAGGGCGCCCCCGTGGTGCAGGCTTCTCTGTTCGGGACGCCGTCTTTGGCCGCCAAGCCCGGCGATGCCAAGAAGACCAAGACGGCCCTCATAGGCGCCCCCAAGAGTCAGACCAAAGGGCCGGCCGCCAAAAGCAAGAAAGCAGGCGAGACCCGGTTGGCGAAAAAGAGCGACAACTCGGCCAAGAGTGTCAGCAAAGCCAAGAAAAACGGCTCGTCCAACAAAAATTCCAAGGACAAGTATTCCCGGTCCAAGTCCCCACGGGCCCTCCTGGTTTCCGAAGCCCGGTAATCTTACCGGGCTTCGGCCCATCACCTTTCCTCCAGATTTTTTTATCGCCCCCCTTGCTTTTCCCGGGAGAATGGTTAAAATTAACCCGATAATTAGCACTCGTTCTGGATGAGTGCTAACAGCAGCTGATACCCTTAATTTAC
>PEWM01000095.1:1223-3569 GCA_002779455.1 Deltaproteobacteria bacterium CG07_land_8_20_14_0_80_60_11 | reverse complement strand
GTATATGAAGGTCAAACCCTTGAATGACCGGGTTCTGGTTAAACGGATCGAAGAAGTGCAGGTCACCAAAGGCGGCATCCTGATTCCCGACACCGCCAAGGAAAAGCCCATTGAGGGCAAAGTCATCGCCGTCGGCCCCGGCAAAATGAGCGATGCCGGCAACCGCATGCCCCTTCAGCTCAAAGAAGGCGACCGGGTGCTCTTCGGCAAGTATGCCGGCACCGAAATCAAGATGGAAGACGAAGAATACCTGATGATGCGGGAAGAAGACATCCTGGCCGTCATCAACGACTAACCGCAGGTCTTCCCCATCTACTAACCTGAATTCCTGTCGTATTCAGCAATCATCCTAAGGAGGACAGTAAGCCCATGTCTGCAAAAGAGATCAAATATGACATCAAGGCCCGGGAGTCCATGCTCCGGGGTGTCAATACCCTGGCGGATGCGGTCAAGGTCACCCTGGGGCCCAAAGGCCGCAACGTGATCCTGGAAAAATCCTTCGGCGCCCCGGCGATCACCAAGGACGGCGTCACCGTTGCTAAAGAGATCGAACTGGAAGACAAATTCGAGAACATGGGGGCCCAGATGGTGCGGGAAGTGGCCTCCAAGACCTCCGATGTGGCCGGCGACGGCACCACCACCGCCACCATCCTGGCCCAGGCGATCTACCGGGAAGGGTCCCGCCTGGTGGCCGCCGGCACCAACCCCATGGCCTTAAAGCGCGGCATCGAACAGGCCGTGACTGCGGTGGTGGAAGAGCTCCACAAGATTTCCAAACCCACCAAGGACCAGAAAGAGATCGCCCAGGTCGGTACCATCAGCGCCAACAACGACTCCTCCATCGGTAACATCATCGCCGACGCCATGGCCAAGGTCGGCAAAGAAGGCGTCATCACCGTGGAAGAAGCCAAGGGCATGGAAACCACCCTGGAAGTGGTGGAAGGCATGCAGTTCGACCGGGGCTACATCTCCCCCTACTTCGTTACCAACCCCGAGAAGATGGAAGCTATCCTGGAAGAGCCCTACATCCTCATCCATGAGAAGAAGGTCAGCGCCATGAAAGACCTGCTGCCCGTGCTGGAGACCATCGCCAAGATGGGCAAACCCCTGGTGATCATCGCCGAGGACGTGGACGGCGAAGCCCTGGCCACCCTGGTGGTCAACAAGCTCCGGGGCACCCTCCAGGTGGCGGCCGTGAAGGCCCCCGGCTTCGGCGACCGCCGCAAGGCCATGCTGGAAGATATCGCCATCCTCACCGGCGGCCAGATGATCTCCGAGGACATGGGCTGGAAGCTGGAAAACGTCACGGTGAAGGAACTGGGCACCGCCCGGAAAGTGAGCCTCGACCGGGACAACACCACCATCATCGACGGCGGCGGCGACCGGGCGGCCATCGAAGGCCGGGTGAAACAAATCCGGGTGCAGGTCGATGAGACCACCTCGGACTACGACCGGGAAAAACTCCAGGAGCGGCTGGCCAAACTGGTGGGCGGCGTCGCGGTTATCCGCGTCGGCGCGGCCACTGAGATCGAAATGAAAGAGAAGAAGGCCCGGGTGGAAGACGCCCTCAACGCTACCCGCGCCGCGGTGGAAGAAGGCATCGTGCCCGGCGGCGGCGTGGCCTTCCTGCGCTGCCTCCCCGCCCTGGCGGACCTGAAGCTGAAAGTTCACGACGAGGAACTGGGCGTCAAGATCATCAAGCGGGCCCTGGAAGAGCCCATCCGGCAGATCGCCAACAACGCCGGCTTCGAAGGCTCCGTAGTGGCGGAGCACGTCAAAAACGAGAAAGGCGCCATGGGCTTCAATGCCGAATCCGGCGCATACGAGGACCTCATGGAAGCGGGCGTCATCGACCCCACCAAGGTGACCCGATACGCCATCCAGAACGCCGCCTCGGTGGCTTCTCTGCTCATCACCACCGAAGCCATGATCGCCGAGAAACCCAAGAAAGAAAGCCCGATGCCCCCCATGGGCGGCGGCGGCGGCATGGGCGGCATGGAAGGGATGTACTAAAAGCAGGGGTCAGGGGTTAGGGATCAGGGGTCAGGGGTCAGGGGTTAGGGACAAAGGCCGGTGGCACAGGCTTTCCAGCCGGTGAACCCCTTTTCCCCTCTCCAAACCCCACCTATCCCTTTTAAAATGTGGGGCGGGCACTGCCCGCCAAACCGTAGGGGCGGACCTGTGGGTCCGCCCTTTTTTGGTGTACCGGGCATGCACAACAGCTCGGAGGTGAAAGTCCTCTACCCAACCTGATGGAGGCGAAGGGTGGAGCTGCGCGCCAGGGCGTCGTCGTGAGGCGGGATCTGAAGGAAGCGTGGAGCAAAGCCGTGACCTGACGGACAGAAA
>PEWM01000095.1:0-1143 GCA_002779455.1 Deltaproteobacteria bacterium CG07_land_8_20_14_0_80_60_11 | reverse complement strand
CCGGCAGGTGTGCGGCGAAGGCGGCGGTGCTTACTCCGGGAGGCCTGCGCCGTGTCCCGGAGGCGGGACTGAGGGGGTCGTGAGGCCCTCTGACCGCGGCCCAGGAGTCAGCCGAGGCCGATGAACCTCAGCCTGGTCAAAGCCAAACTGGCGGATGAGAAGAAGTAGGCGGTTTCCTGCTAAGGAGCGTTATTTCTGGCTGCCGGCCTCGGCGGCGGCCAGTTTTTCCTGGAGATACGGCACCAGGGCGGCGTCCGGCGGCTGGTCCAGCAGTTGGCGCCAGTAGACCGCGGCTTCTTTGGGTTCCTTGGCCTGTTCGTAGAGCATGGCCAGCCGGCGCATGACCTCGCTCTTCAGGGGCCCGGAGATCTGCTCCACCACGGGCTTGAGCACCTCGGCCGCCTTTTTGAAGTTGCCCATACCTGCGTAGCAATAACTGAGACTTTCGTTCACCAGGATTTCCCAGCCCGGGTCGCGGCCGTCCAGCAGGGATTCGTAAGCCTTGGCGGCCTCGCCGTACTGGTCAAGCTTGTAGAGCAGGTTGGCCCGCATGAGCCGGGCTTCCCGGGCCGCCCGGGCGCCGGCATATTCGTTGACGAACTTCATCAAGGCTTCGGCGGCGGCCGCGTCCGGGGCCTTGAGGTCCGCCTTGGGGGTCACCAGGGTCAGGGCCGTGGCGGCCTTCTCCTCCCGGCGTTCCTCTAGCTTGGCGTTCACCCCCCAGGCCCCCAGGCCCACGGCGATCACGACCCCGGCCAGCACCAGCCATTTCGCATAGGGCTTCACCGGCGCCAACAGGCGCTGCGCCAGGGTTAACATTTCTTCGGGATTGTCCAGCGCCAGCTTACGCCGGGGAGTTATCTTGGCCATGTTTTTCTCCTCATGCCAGTAATTTGGGGGGAGGACCGGGGGAGTTTTTGGTCAGGGACTCCCCGGCCCTGCCTTCTAATCGCCTTCCTAACCCTTTGTAGCGCACCTGTGTGTCCGCCCTTAAGAGCGCACAGGTGCGCCCCTACAATTCGTGGTGGTATTATCAACTACTATTCGGTATCAGCCTCTCTTCGCCAACTCCCGCACCAGTTCCCAACTCCGCTTGTCGTGGCCGGTGAAGGTTAGTTGGCGCTCGTTTTCCCCCATGATCTC
>PEWM01000115.1:461-4136 GCA_002779455.1 Deltaproteobacteria bacterium CG07_land_8_20_14_0_80_60_11 | reverse complement strand
GGCTCAGTTCCCTTTCAGACAATCCCAAGGCGTTTAAGATCTTCGCGGCTTTTTTCCTGAGCTTCTCCTGACTTAGAACCGTGGTTCTTTGGCGGTTGTTTATCCAGATCGTCATGGGACTTCTTCTTCTCGATGGGCTGCGGGTATTGGATGCGTTGGTGAAAGATGCCGCTCAAAATCTTGTTAAAGCTTCTGGCGATGTGGTGCAGGTCCTTCAGGGTGAGTTCACACTCATCCAACTGGCCGTCGGCGAAGACGTTGTTGATGATCTTCTGGACCATGCCCTGAATGCGGGCCGGGGTGGGGTCGGTCAGGGTCCGGGAGGCCGCCTCCACCTGGTCCGCCAGGAGTACCAACCCGGCTTCCTTGGTCTGGGGCCGGGGGCCCGGGTAGCGGTAATCCTCCATCTTGACCTGGTTGGGTTCGGCCGCCTGGGTCTTGGCCTTGTGGAAAAAATAGCTGATGAGGTTGGTGCCGTGGTGCTGGCGGATGATATCGGCGATGTTCTCCCCCAACCGGTGTTTCTGGGCCAGGTCCACCCCGTCCTTCACATGGGAGATGAGGATCAGGCTGCTCATGGACGGGGCCAGCTTCTCGTGCTTGTTGTCGCCGCCTATCTGGTTTTCCACGAAATAGGCCGGTTTCTTGATCTTGCCGATGTCGTGGTAAAAGGCGGCGGCCTTGGCCAGCATGGGATTGGCCCCGATGGTCTCCGCGGCGGCTTCCACCATCTGGCCCACCACCATGGAGTGATGATAGGTCCCCGGGGCGATGAGCATCAGTTCTTTGAGTACAGGCTGATCCAGGTTCAAGAGCTCCAGCAGGCGGATATTGGAGGAGTAGCTGAACAATGACTCCATGACGGGGGTCAGCCCGAGGGCCAGGATGCCGGTGAGCACGCCGCCTCCCAGGGCAAAAGCCTCCCCGATGAGCAGGTCGTTGCCGGTGAAGGGAAACTCCAACAATTTGAAGGTGGCCACCAGGACCATGTTGGCCAGGCTGATGATCAGGCCGGTTTGAATCAGGGCGCTGCGGCGGCGGCAACTTTTTACGCCCCAGACCCCCATCAGACCCGCAATGACAAAGTAGATGAACAGGGGAAAGGGTTTATCCACCACCAGGGCGGCAAAGGTGGCGCCGAGACAGGCCACCCCCACCCCCGTCTCCAGCCCCAGGAACATGGCGGCTAAGATGGCGGCTAAGCCCAGGGGCAGGACGTACACCAGATTGTGGCCCACCAGGGGGAGGGTCCGGGAAAGATTGTCCCCCAGCACCAGGAGCCCCTTGTTCATCAGGGTGCTGGCCAGGAGCAGGGCCGCCACGAAAATCAGGTCCCGCCAGCGGGTGGAAAAACGCCGCAGGGTAATACGGGCCAGTTGGTAAGAGACCCCCAGGAGCACGGCGAGGCTGAGGAAGAGCCCCAGGAAGATGAGCACCCCCCGGCCGCGGGGGTAGATCTTGCTCTGGGCCTCCAATTTGACCAGGTGCAGGGGCGTGAGGCGCTCGCCTTCCCGGACCAGCATCTCGCCCCGCTTCACCTTGAAGTAGACGGGCGTTAATTCCTGCAGGCGGGCCTGCTGGCGCTCATGGGTTTCGGCCCAGTTGGGGGAGACGTTGGGCACCAGCAGGAGCTGGGTCAAATCGCACACCAGCCACCGGTCGGCGGGAGATACCTCCACGGCCACGTCCCGGCAATATCCCGCCGCCGATTTCCGCCCCTCATCCAGCTCAATAAAGGCGAAGGGCGGGCGCTCCACCGCCTCCTGGCGGGAAGGCAGGCGCCGCACCAGAATCTCCCGGGGCTCCGGCTTGAGAAGGGCGCGGCTGCTGATCACCCCCTGCCGCAAAAACTGTCCCACCACCTGGTTGACCATGGCTTCCAGGTAGGGTGAAAACTCGGCTTTGGCCAGGAGGTGAAAGGTGGGCTTGGGGACGGTGACCCCCAGGATGCGGTCGAATTCGGGCTTGTGGTCCAGCAGGACCTTATAGGGCGCCGGAGGCTTGGCGTTGCCCTTGGCGGCGGCCCCGGCCCGGCCCGCCGGGGTCGGCGCCACCGCTTCCTGGGAGATGCGCCGCATGTAGTCCATGGCTTTCTGGAGCCGCTGCTGCACCTCTTCCCCCAACCGCTCCTGCAAATCAAACACCGGGGGCACCTGCGCCATCAGCTCTTGCTGCTTGTTGCCCGTGGTCTCCACGTCCTCCACCAGAAATTCGCCGATGGCCTTGACGTTCTCCCGGGCCACATCCCCCACCGCGTACCGGCGCTGCGGCTCCGAGATCCGGGGCGACAGAATCAGGGCCAGCAGCAGGCTCAAGGCCAGGAGCAACGCCAGCCTGGCGCCCCGGTCCTGCCAGGGGGACAGGACGACTTTCCGGGATAAGGACTTGGGCAGCCTGGCGCGCAGGCTCCGCCCCATGCCAAATATCCGGCTGATGCTTTTGGGCACGTCTTTTTCAGGCATAAGGGTTCCGATGTCGCAGGCGCCTCGCCCGGGCCTCCCTCTGATTCAGGCTTACGTGGCAGGTGGTTCCGCCTCATGGCCGGATCGGCGGTTCCGGCGGCCTTCGTACGCCCGGATGATGTCCTGCACCAGGGGATGCCGCACCACGTCCCGCTCGGTGAAGTGGACGAAGGCGATCCCTTCCACCCCCTCGAGCAAGTCCCGGGCTTCCACCAACCCGGACCGCGCCCCGGGGGCCAGGTCGATCTGGGTCACATCCCCGGTGATCACCGCCTTGGAGCCGAACCCCAGGCGGGTCAGGAACATCATCATCTGCTCGGACGTGGTATTCTGGGCCTCGTCCAGGATGACCAGGGAGTCGTTCAGGGTCCGGCCCCGCATGAAGGCCAGGGGGGCCACTTCGATGGTGCCCCGCTGCACCAGGCGGGTGGCCTTCTCAAAATCCATCATATCATGGAGCGCATCATAGAGGGGGCGCAAATAGGGGTTCACCTTCTCCGCCAGGTCCCCCGGCAGGAAGCCCAGCTTTTCCCCGGCCTCCACCGCCGGCCGGGCCAGCACGATGCGGATAACGTCGTTGTTCACCAGGGCGGCCACCGCCATGGCCATGGCCAGGTAGGTTTTGCCGGTGCCCGCCGGGCCGATGCCAAAGACGATGTCGTGGGCCCGGATGGCTTCGATGTAGCGCTTCTGATTGAGGCTCTTGGGGGAGATGCGCCGCTTCATGGCGGAGATGTACACCGTGTCCAGGAAGATATCCTTGACGGAGGCGCTCTCATTGTCCTGGAGAATCTTGATGGTGTATTGCACGTCCTGGGACAGGACCGGATAGCCCGTTTGCAGCAGCCCGTAGAGTTCCTGGAGCACCCGCTTGGCCAGGCGGACCTCCGCCTCCGGCCCCTCGAGGGTCACCCGGTGGCCCCGCACGTGGTGCTTCACCCCCAGGCTGCGGCTGACGATGGCCAGGTGCTTGCCGTGCTCGCCGAAGAGAGCCTGGGCCAGGGAATTGTCTTCAAAGGTGATTTGGGTGCTTGCCATGGGGTGAGATTTTGCCGGGGAGGTTTATCCGTTTGTCCGCCTGGTTCCCATAACCTGCCCCTGGATGCGGCGCTGCCGGGGCCGGTTGTCAAAGTCCAGCAAGACGATCTGCTGCCAGGTTCCCAGAAGGAGGCGGCCGTCGGCGACGGGGATGCTGAGGGAGGGCTTCATGAAG
>PEWM01000115.1:0-434 GCA_002779455.1 Deltaproteobacteria bacterium CG07_land_8_20_14_0_80_60_11 | reverse complement strand
CCATCGCCCCAACGGCGGTCATGTTCATAGGGAAGGTCTCGCGGGAAGAGGCGCTCGATGGCCGCCCGCAAATCGTTGACCACGCCGGACTCAAACTCGATGGTGGACAAAGCCGCAGTGGACCCGGAGATAAACAGGGTGAGCAGACCCTCCGCCACCCCGGTTTGCTCAACTTCGGCCGCCACCGCGAGGGTGAGGTCCAGGATGTCGGCGCCGGCCGTGGTCGTGACCTCAAGGGTAAAGGTTTCTAAGGAAAACATATCAACGATTCATATTACCAAAATCCAACGATAGCTACAACTATTCAATACCTCCTTAAAAATTCTCGCCTTAACCAGAAGAAAAAACAGGGCCGCGCGGTGCGGCCCTGCCGGAAATGGCGATTAACCGAGGCTAGCGGGTAAACTTCCTCCTCAGCCCCACCAAGGCCAACA
>PEWM01000061.1 GCA_002779455.1 Deltaproteobacteria bacterium CG07_land_8_20_14_0_80_60_11 | reverse complement strand
CAACAGGTCACTCGGGAACAGATCCGGGAAGTGGCCAAAAAATACCTGGTGGCCGATAACCGGACCGTGGGGGTCCTGATTCCGATCAAGAGCGCGAAGGCCCCCACCGGCCGTCCCCACCCGGGGCGAGAGATTCGCTGATCCCTAAGTACAGGATTTCATAAATACGCTAACGTCATATATCGCCCCCCTCACCCCAACCCTCTCCCCCCGAAGCGGGGGGAGAGGGGGCAGGTTATGTCGCCGGGTTTAATGACGGCAAAGCACTAAATCGGTCCCATCTTTTTCCCTCTCCCCCAATGGGGGAGAGGGTCAGGGTGAGGGGAAGGTGATCTTCACGAAATAAGAAATACGTTACCGTATTTATAAACCACTGTACTAAGGGCTTTTTGTCGGTGGACGGCTTTAACCTGGCAGGCGTGATCGTCATGGAGATAAAATTGCTCAAACGCTTTACTTGGGTGGTCATGGGAGTCTTGCTGTGGAGCACTGCGGCCCTGGCGGCGCCGGAGTCCCAGGTGCTGGGAACCCGCCACCAACTGCCCAACAACCTGGTGTGGCTGTTTTCCCCGCAGACCGAACTACCGCTGGTGACCCTGGAACTCCTCATTAAGGCCGGGACCCTGGAAGACCCCCCGGGAAAGGAGGGATTGGCCAACCTGACGGCCTCCCTGCTGCGCAACGGCACCAAATCCCGCCCCTCGGCCAAGATTGCCGAAGAGCTGGATTTTATCGGCGCGCGCCTTGCCGTCGACGGGGGCGATGACTTCGCCACGGTGAGCCTGACGGTGCTGAAAAAGGATCTGGGCCCGGCCCTGGAACTGCTCCAGGATATCTTGCTGAACCCCATCTTTCCGGCCGCGGAAGTTTTGCTAAAAGTGAACCAGTTCAAGGCGGCTCTGGCCAGCGCCGAAGATGAGCCCAAGGTGGTGGCGTCCCGAGCCTTTATCAAGGATCTTTATGGCGCCTTTCCTTACAACCATCCGGCCATGGGCACTCCCCAGGGACTTACGGCCATTACCCGCCAAGACCTGATGGAATTTCACCGGAAGTACTACCGGCCCAATAATACCGTCTTAAGCCTGGTGGGAGACTTAACCCCGGATGAGGCGCAACAGTTGGTTACCAAAATCTTCGGCGCCTGGGCCGCGGCGCCCCGCCCGGCGGCCAAGCTGCCCGCCATTCCGCCGCTGCACCGGCGCCAAGAGGTAGTGATCGATAAAGATATCAGTCAGGCCAACATCATCCTGGGCAACCTGGGGATCGCCCGCCAGAATCCCGATTTTTACGCCTTTCAGGTAATGAATTACCTCCTGGGGGGCGGGGGCTTTGTCTCCCGGCTCATGGACGACATTCGCGTCAACCGGGGGCTGGCCTACAGCGTTTACAGCTCTTTTGAACCAGGCCTGGAACCCGGTCCTTTCATCGTGGTCCTGGAGACCAAAAACGCCACGGCGGGCGAGGCCATTACCCAGGTGGTGGAACAACTCCGGCGCATGATGACGCAACCGGTGACGCCGGAGGAGCTGAAAAATGCCAAATCCTATCTGATCGGCAGCTTTCCCCGGAAAATGGATTCCATGGCCAAACGGGCCTGGCTTTTGGGATATGTGGAAGTCTACGGCCTGGGCCTGGATTACCCCTGGCGCTATCCTGAGTTCATCGAACACCTGACCCCCGCGGATATCCAGAAAGTGGCCGGGAAATATCTTCAAACCGAAAAATATCTCCTGGTAGTGGTAGGGAAAAAATCTGCTATGATGTCCCTGCCGGGCGCCTTACCCAGCCAGAAACAAGAGGAGAAGAAGGATGCAGAAAAACCGTCTCATCATTAGTCTTATTTTGGTTGTGGCCCTGCTGGGTCTGGGCTCCCCGGGCCCGGCGTTGCAGCCGTCATGGGCCCAGGAGGCCCCGCCCCAGGCCCCCGCCGTTTTGGCCCCGGATACCTTTGCTAATCTGGCCAAGCAAGTCTCGGGCGCGGTGGTCAATATCAGCGCCGAAAAAATCGTCAAGAACCAGATGCGGGAAATGCTCGGACAAGGCGCCAAGCGGCCGAAAGGGGGCCCCGCCCCGGAAATGCCTTTCGGTCCCGAGGGGCCGTTCCGGGATTTCCGGGATTTCTTCGATAAGTTTTTCGGGGAAATGCCCAAAAGCTACAAAGCCCGCAGTCTCGGTTCCGGCTTCATCATCGATCCCAAGGGCTACGTGGTGACCAATAACCACGTGGTGGAAGGCGCGGACAAGATCAAGATCATCCTGGTGGGAGGCAAGGCATACCAGGCTACGGTCAAGGGCCGGGACCCCAAAACCGATCTGGCTCTGATCCAGATCGTCAAGCCGCCGGCGGAATTGCCGTTTCTCAAGATGGGGGATTCCGACGCCATCCAGGTGGGCGACTGGGTCCTGGCCGTGGGCAACCCCTTTGGCCTGGCTCACACCGTTACCCAGGGAATTATCAGCGCCAAGGGCCGGGTTATCGGCGCCGGGCCCTATGACAACTTCCTCCAGACCGACGCCTCCATCAACCCGGGAAACAGCGGCGGCCCGCTGCTCAATCTCAAGGGAGAGGTGATCGGCATCAACACCGCGATCCTGGCCTCCGGACAGGGCATCGGGTTTGCCACCCCCAGCAATATCGCCAAGTCCGTCATCCCCCAACTGGAGTCCAAGGGCAAGGTGGTTCGGGGCATGATCGGGGTGCAGGTCCAAAATGTCACGCTGGAGCTCGCCAAGTCCTTCGGCCTGTCTGAACCGAAAGGCGCCCTGGTGGCCCAAGTCAACCCCGGCACGCCGGGGGAAAAAGCCGGCATCCACCAGGGAGATATCATCATCGAATTCAACGGCCACCCCATCCGTGAGATGAATGAATTGCCCCGGATGGTGGCGGACACGGCCCCGGGGTCCAAGGCCACTCTCAAGATCCTGCGCCAGGGCAAGGAAAAGACCCTGAACCTGACCGTCGTGGAACTCACCGATGAACGGCAGGCCCAGGCCAAAGAAGAAGGGGCGGCCGAGAAAACCCCCCTGGGTCTGGAGGTCCAGAACCTGACCCCGGCTCTGGCCCAGCAGTTCCGGCTCCGGGACAACCAGGGAGTGGTGGTGGTCCAGGTGGAGCCCGGCAGCCCCGCGGCTGATGCCGGTATCCGGCCGGGAGATCTGATTCTGGAAGTGAACGGCGTAGTTGTCGGCGCCGTTAAGGAATATCGGGAGGCCCTCGCCAAGGTGAAAAAAGACAGCGTCGCCCGCTTTTTGGTCAAGCGCCTGGGCCACACCCTCTATCTGACGGTGGAGAATCCTAAATAAGTTCGCCCGTCCCCCGGAGGGACGGGCGCGCCACCGGTGGTTGCGGAAGAGGCGGTGGCCACACCGCCCTATTGCTTGGTGATGACTATCAGGGTTTTGTCATTCACCAGGGGATAGATCTCATCCAGGTCTTTATTGAGCAAAGAGATGCAGCCCTTGGTCCAGTTTTGCCCGGAAAGGTTGCGGCTGGGGTCTTCAGTCCCGTGGATGCCGACCTGGCCGCCGATGTCCACCTCCGGGGGGATGTGCCCCGCCTTTTTAGCCTGGGCGAACTTCAGCCAGTTCTGGGTGTTGGGATAATCCAGCCAGATGAAACTGTCCCACTTGGCGTGCGGATACTTGGCCCGGACCCGGTACACCCCTTCAGGGGTGCAGGTATCACCCTGGCACAACTTATCGTTGTACGGATCGTTTCCCAGGACCACGGGATATGTCTTGAGCGGCGTCAAGCCCCGGTAAAATGTGAGTTTGCGGCTGAGTTTATGGACCACGATGACCGTGGGTTTATCGCGATTAGCGTTGTAACCTTGCTCAGTCAACACTTGTGCAATGTACCGTTGTTCCGGCGTCAATTCGGTTTGTTGTTGTTGATACTCCGGCAGCGGCGCTTCCAGGGTGGCGGTTTCGGGCTTCCCCAGGCCCCCGCCGCACCCGGCGCCCGCCGCCAAAAGCAGCGCCACGCACATGAAGTAAAATAAGTTACGCATTTTTTCCACATCCCCCCATTACGGTGATATAACGTAACAGATTTTCACTATAGCAAGGAAATTTCATATTTACAACAATATTTTTGCATGAAGGTCTTTTATTATATTATTTTAGTATTCTATTGCCATGCACCTCATTGTTGACGGCTACAACGTAATTAGGCAGTCACCCCGGTTGCAGTTCCTGGATGCCATGGACCTGCAAGCCGGCCGGGAAGCCTTGCTGGAGCTGCTGGCCCTTTATCGCCACCGGTCCCATCACCAGATGACCGTGGTGTTTGACGGCTGGCAGCACGGCGATCTCAAAGAGAGCCGGGACCGGCATCAGGGCATCCTGGTGATTTATTCCCGACGCGGGGAGCGGGCCGACGAGGTTATTAAGCGGTTGCTGCACCAGGAGCGGGAACGGGCCATGGTGGTCACCTCCGATCGGGAGATCCAGGTGTGCGCCGAGCAGGTAAGGGCAGCCTGGATCAACGCCAGTGAGTTTGAATTATCTCATCTGCACGACCCGTCAGG
>PEWM01000139.1:2124-15175 GCA_002779455.1 Deltaproteobacteria bacterium CG07_land_8_20_14_0_80_60_11 | reverse complement strand
ATTTTTTGGCCAAAGTAGAGGAGGACCTTGAGCTTTTAGGGCGGGAGCACCCCGTCTTCGGGTTGGCCGGGATTTACCGGCACGCCGACGGCGGCGTCCTGCTCCCGGAACCCGCGGCGCCCTGGGCCAGCTATTGGCCCAAGATGCGGTGGCTGAACGCGGCGCTCACGGAACTGGTGCTGGCCGGCCCCCGCCTGAAACCCGCTTACCTCGGGTTCGGCGGCAACCTGGCGGTACCGGCGGCGCTGGGACGTTTGCTCCCCTTCGATCCCGCTATCACCCGGGGTGAAGACACGGACTACGTCCTGAATGCCCGCATGTTCGGGATTCCCTTTTTCCTGGACAACACCCTGAGCATCATCCACCTGCCGCCGGACAAGCCAAACCCCACCTGGATGAGGCTCAGGCAGGACCTAATGCGGTTTGGCTACACCCGGCTGAAATTGCGGCAGCAGGCGCCGGGGCCGGGCCGGGCCCTGGTGACCCCCGCGGATTTCCAGCCCTACCCCGGCAATTTTCTTACCGACGACCTGCCCGACAGGGCCTTTCAGAGCCACACCCTTCTGGCCCTGGACTACCTGGCCCAGGGCGACGCCGGGGCCGCCCGGCAGACCTTGGAGAACCTGGCCCTGATGGACCGGTTGGAGCAGGCGGGCGCCGGGGTCTATGAGGCATACGTGCGCACCGTCAGCCTCTGGCAGGCCCTCCAGCACTGGCTGGCGGCGCCTGAGGTCGCAGCCGGCGCCCGCCAGGCCCTGTGGGGGGCGGCGTGAGCGGCGCGCCCCTGGTGATCCGGCTTAAGGACTGGGGGCGCGGGGCGCGGCTCCCCGCCCTCGGGTTGATCCCCGGCGGCAGCTTCGACCCGGAGGTGGTAACCCGCCTGAAACAGGCGGCAGGGACGCCGGTGCACCTGGTCTTTCCCCTAAGGAGCGCCCGGGAGGCCGGCAACCTGCGCGCCCTCTTGCTGATGCTGCGGCCGCTTTTCGGGAGTCTCATCGATCAGGTCTGGGTCGCCTATGGGGGAGAGCGTCCGGCAGGTTTGAGGCGTCTGACCGATTTCTTTCCCCGGGTCAGGGTCTTCCCGGTGGCCCGGCTTCTGCCGCCGGACCAGCAGGGCGCCTCCCTGGGCAAAGGGGCGGCCATGCGGGCCTTCCTGTATCACCTGGTGATGACCGAAAACGTGACCCATCCCCGGGCCGTGGTGGCGTTTATCGACGCGGACATCCGGCCCCCCTACTTTCACCCCCGGTGGGTGGTGGACCCGGTGGGGGCCATCCTCTGGTTTCACACGGTGGAGGCGGCCAAGATCGTCTATCAGCGCCCCCGCGGCGGCCGTCTGAACGCCATGCTCCGGTCGCTGTTGGCCCTGTGCCCCCATGCCGGGGTCCAGGCCCTCCAGAAGTTAGCCTACCTGTTGTCCGGGGAGATCGCCGGCACCTTGAAGTTCTGGAGCCGCCTGCCCTTCAAGACGGGTTTCGGCGTGGAAACGTTGACCCTCCTGTCCTTCGCCCTGGATCATCTGGGTCTGACGCCCGGCACCCCGGACCTGGAACACCTGGTCCAGGTCTATGTGGGCCGGATGGACCACCGCCACGCCCCCCTCACCTCCACGCCCCGCAAGCGGGGGCTGGACCAGATGGCCGGGACCGTGTTCTACACCCTGATGGAGTCTCTGATGGCGGCGGGCCTGCTGCGCTGGCGGTTGCCTGCGCTTGCGGCACCATGGCTAAGCATCCCGGTACCCGACGGGGAAAGCGGGGATCCTCTGGCCTGGATGGAGGTCCCCATATCTGACGTCACCCTGCCGCCCCTGGCGACCTGTCCGGAGGTGCGGGCGCGCCTCATCCCGGGAGGCGACTGATGCGGGTGGCCCAGATCGCGCCCCCCTGGATTCCGGTGCCGCCCGTAACTTACGGCGGCACGGAGCTGATGGTGGCCGGCCTCATCCGGGGGCTCACGGCCCGGGGAGTGGAGGTGTGGCTGTTCAGCGCCGGGGATTCCACCCTAAAAGTCCCCCAGTATGGACATTTCCTCACCTCCTTCTGGCCGCCGGACAAGTTTTCCGAGAACCTCCACCTGTCCCGCGCCTTCGCCCGTCTCCGGGAGCAGCCGCCCCAGGTGATTCACTCGCACCTGGAGGCCGCCGCGGGTTTCTGGGCCCTGGCCCCGGCCGCGCCCCTGACCATCACCATCCACACGCCGCTGTTCCCCATGAAACGGGACTACCTCCTCAGTTTCCCCCAGGTGCACCTGGTGGCGGTGAGCGCCTTTCAGGCCCGGCAGCTAAAGGGGCATCCCCGCCTGCACCTGATCCCCCACGGCCTGGACCCGGCGGACTACCCCTTTCAGGCCGCCAAGGAGGATTTTCTCCTCTTCCTGGGCCGCATCTACCCCGACAAAGGTCTCCACACGGCCATCCGCCTGGCCCGGGAAACCGGGGCGCGGCTGCTCATTGCCGGACCGGTCTTCGAGCCGGACCGGCCGTATTTTGACGACCGGATCCGCGACCAGATAGACGGCGAGCAGATCGTCTACCTGGGGCCGGCGGATCATGCCCGGAAGGTGGACCTGATGAAGCGGGCAAAGGCATTGGTGCTGCCCCTGGAGGTGGACGAGGCCTTCGGGCTGGCCATGCTGGAGGCCATGGCCTGCGGCACCCCGGTTTTGGCGTACACTCGGGGCGCGGCGCCCGAAGTGGTGGTTCACGGGGAAACCGGGTTTGCGGTGCATACTTACGAGGAGTTGCGGGATAGTCTGCCGCGGCTGGCGGGGTTGGACCCGCACCGCTGCCGGGACCACGTGGCGCAAAACTTCTCCCGGGACACCATGGTAGCGGCGTATCTCAAGCTGTACGCCGAGATGCGCCAGGGACTTTAGCAGTTTGGGGCAAAACGTTGGTGGCACAGGTTTTCAACCTGTGCGGCAAGATGCCGGCGGCGCCATAAATCGGTGCGAACCTAAATAGTCATCGCTGGTAGTGGGGCATTTTGAAAAGTGAAGAGTGACCCCAGCGATGGAGGCGGGGGTTTCAGATCATGTGTGGACGCTGGAGGAAATCGTGGCCTTAGCTGGTTAGATCAATATTTTGCAAAAATTTTCTTGACAGCTATCTTATTAGAGCTTAAAATTTGTTCACGGTTATGGTATTAACTGCTGAGAGATAAATGGCTTGGGTGCGTCCCGAGCCCTAGATAGTCGGCGGGAGATTGCGTGTCTCCCGCTTTTTTTATCCCAAAGAGAGTAGAGATTAATGGACAAAAGGGTCTGTATTTTTGTAGATGGGGAAAATTTTCGCCATTCTATTGAAGAACTTTTTCGGGGAGAATTTGATAAAAGAGATTATTTGCCAAGAAATGCATCTTGGGGCAAATTGTTCGATTGGATAGTATCCGAAGCAACTGATGATGGTAAAAGATTAAGAACCTATTGGTATGTAATTCAATTTATTGACTTCTATCCCTATAAATTTCCACATTCAATATCTAACACAGAAGGGTTAAAGAAGTTACTCTCAAAACACCCCCTGCTAAAGGGTGAACTTGATAAAATAGGCGATCAAAATGCTCTGATTAAAAGGATGGAAGAAATTATCAGTGATTTTAATTTAGATAGGAATAAAATGACTAAGCGCTTTAGTGGGTGGAACACTATACAAGACGGTATTTCTCAAAGGCATCATTCTATTGAATTTAGGAAGGCAGGTGCTATAGTATATAATCTTTTTGACAGAACCCTCGGCAAAGAAAAAGCAGTTGACGTTAAACTTGCAACTGACCTTATTTCATTGGTGAATATCTATGATATGGCTGTTATAGTTTCGGGCGATCAAGATTACGTTCCTGTTGTTCAAGCCGTTAAAGATTGTGGTAAGAAGGTTGTGAATGTGGCTTTTCTAACTAGGAGTGGACAATTGTTGCCAGGCGGTGCAAGAAGGCTAAATCAGGTCACAGATTGGAGCCTTCAGATTTCATATGATCAATTTAAGACTTTTCTAAATTTATGAGAAATCACTCTCTTATAGAAAATATAGCGGCCTCTGGGCCGCTTTTTTATTCCAGATTTCAAAATGACCCACTACCTCATCGCTTCCAGGCTTTACTTCCCGAACCACCCGGTTTATGCTGCAAACGGGCCTATGGTTATCTCGCGGCTGGTGCTGAAATTAGGACTGGTGCGGTTCGCCACCTCATTTTTGGTGGTGTTGCTGGCCAATGTCCTGAACCGGGTGTTGATCGTGGACCTGATGGCGCCCGCGGCCCTGGTGACCTTCAGCTTTGCCTTTCAGCACGTGATGACGCCGGTGGGCCTGGTTACCGGCTATTTTTCCGACACTCATCCCCTCCGGGGCCGCCACCGGTCCCCCTACATCTGGGGGGGGATGCTGCTCAGCGTGGCGGTCATGCCGTTTTTCCCGGACTGGGCCCTGGAGCTGGGAGCCCAGCCCCACAGCCGCCCCCTCCTGTACCAGGGGGTGCTGCTGTTTTCCCTCTTCGGTATCGGCACCACCGTGTCCGCCACCGCCATCAATGCCCTCCTGGTGGACCGGGTCCCGGAGCCGGACCGGGGCGGCGCCCTGACTATGGTGTGGATCCTGACCCTGCTGGGCTTTATCGTGGGCTCCTCCCTTGCCGGGGTGCTGTTCCCGGCTTTTGATCCCGACAAGATCCACCGGCTCTTTGTGGTGGTCACCCTGGTGGTGGTGGCGGTCACCCTCTGGGGGGCCTGGGGCATCGAACCGCGCTGCGAGGCCGCCCCCAACCACCAGCACGGCCAGATGCAGCTGTGGCCCACCTTGAAGTTTTTGGCCAGCAACCGGCAGGCCCTCGCCTTTTTTGCCTTTCTGGGGACCTCAATCTTTTTCCTGGCCATTCAGACCTTCCTGTTGACCGCTTACGGCGGGGAAGTACTGGCCCTGCCGGTAGCGCAAACCAGCCGGTTCGGGATTTACACCACCTACGGCATCCTGGCGGGCATGGTGGGGGTGCATCTTCTGGTCAGCGCCCGGCAGCATTGGGCCAACAAAATCGTCCTGGCGGCAAGCCTAATGGTGGGCGCGGCGGCCTTCGGGTTGCTGAGCCTGACCTCGTTCAGGCCTGACCCGGCCTGGGGCATCTATGCCCTCTGTTTACTGGGGCTGGCCCGAGGCTTTTACAACGTGGGGCTGTCCCACCTGACCATGAGCATGGCCCACCCCACCTTCAGCGGGGTCTTCATGGGCCTGTGGAATCTGGCCAGCGGCCTGGCCCTGGCGGCGGGGGAAATGACCGGGGGATTTCTCAAAGACCGGCTCGCCTATCTTTCGGGCAGCGAGGCCGGGGCTTATGGCTGGGTGTTTCTGCTCGAAGGGGTGGGGTTGCTGGCCTGCCTCCTGTTCCTGGCGCCCCTGAGCCTGGAGAAATACCGGCCTCAACTGGCGGCGCTGGTGGCCGATAAACCGGTGAAACCGTTTTAGGGTGGGGGAAGTGATCACGCCGCGCCTTAGACCTAAAATTACCGTGCCGCGCCTCACCCGGATGGTCTGGGCCTTGTTGCTCTTGCCACTGCTGGGGTGCGGCCCGAGCCCGGACGCATCGCCCCCCCGCGCCATCACCTTCACCTTCGATGCCCCCAGCCGCGAATTGATCCGGCTCCTGGCTGAGAAGGGCACGAGTGCCGCGTACAAGGATTTCGACCGGAACTTCAAGGGGATCCAGGTGCCGGAAAGCCTGCTCCCTTACGAACCCTTTGTGCTGGGACTCTCCACCGAGAGCAAGATACCCGCGGTGCTGCTCCTGGATGCTCCCTGGGTGCAGCGGTACGGGGTGGCCGGGTGGCTCTTTGAACTGGAACGCACCCAGGTCTTTGACCGGTCGGAGCTGGTCCCGGCGGTGGCGGAGGCCTTCTCGGTGTCCCTGGCCCACATCACCGGCTGGAAGGGCAAACAGCTGGTGGCCGTGCCCACTAACATCAAGGGCAACATCCTCTTTTATCGCCGGGATATCCTGAAGCGCTATAACCTGGCGCCCCCCCGCACTTGGGAGGAGCTCAGGGCGATCTGCCGCAAGGTCCTGCCCCAGGAAAAGTCTCTGAAATATGGCCTGCTCATCCACTCCACCAATACCCTGAATGATTTTTATCCGATTCTCTGGGGCTTCGGCGGCCGGGTCAACAATGACGCCGGCCAGTTTGTCCTGCCCCAGAAGAATAACGCCGATCCCTTCGTGGCGGCGCTCAGAGAGCTGATCGCCATGCAGGGAAGCATTATGCCGGGGCCCGGGGCGCTGCCACAATTCGACCCCGGGGGGAGCCTGCGGCAGGCTTTTTATCAGGGCCAGACCTTGTTTATGATTAACTGGAGCACCCGCCTGAAAGACTTGAGCGATTTGATTGCCAAAGGGCAGGGCCAGCCCCCGGGAAGCCTCACCGGCGTCAGCCAGGTGGGAGTGGTCCCCATCCCGGCCCAGGCGGGTCATCCTCACCGCTATTCCAACATCGGCTCGTTTGGCTGGGCCGTCAACCGCTTCTCCGTGACCGACCCGGTGGTCATCGAGCATGCCAAGCAGTTTATCGGGGTGGTGGCCGGCGAGCAATTTCAGCTCCTGGCGGCGGAAACCATGGGGCAGGTGCCAGCCCTGATCCGGGCCCTGGAGAAGGTCACCAATAAAGAAGTGTTACAGGTGTACCATGACACCTTTGCCCAGAAGGATATGGTGATGCGCCCCCGGCCCCACAGCCGCCGGATCAACAATGTGCTGGAAAAAGCCCTGGATGCGGCCCTGTTCGGCCGGCAAACCCCGGAGGCGGCCCTGGCCGGGGCGATTGCGGAACTGAAAAAAGACCAAACTTTTTGATTAGATGAACACACCCGAAACCTTCATCCGCTATTCCCTGCGAAACCGGCTGTTCGTCCTGGCCGGGGCCACCTTCTTGTTGTGCGCCGTGGTCATCCTGCTGTTTTTCCCCCTGCTCAACCTCACCCTGGAAGGCCTCCAGAACCGCACCATCAATTCCATGCAAGAGGCCACCGAAGTGGAAGCCACCACCATCGCCCGGCTTCTGGTGCTGGAATTTTCGTCGATCAAGGGGTTGTTGCAGGTGACGCCGGCCTCGAATACGGAGATGGATCAGTGGATTAAAAATCTCGTGTGGGAAAAGGTCACTTTTAATGAAATCATCGAAGGGGTTGAGCTGATCCAGGGGCAGCAAGATGCCCAGGGCCGGCGCCTGACCTACATGTTTTATCGCCGGGAGGCTCCGGAACTCGAGCCCATGGCCGGCCCCCAAAAAATCATGAAGTCGTTTCAAGGCATGGAACAGGACCTCATCAACAGCATCACTTCACAGCAGCGGGTGGACAACGCCATCCAGGGGTCCGTCAATCGGGGTCCTAAAGAAGAGGGAGAGATGCTGCTGCGCTACATGCCGGTGCACGTGCTGCTGGCGGATGAGGGGGCGGTCTTCTGGGGCGTGGCCAAAATCGGCATCGATACCAACCGCATGCGCCAACTGCTCTTCCTCCAGAGCCAGGAGCAGACCAACATCCGCCGGGACATCTGGTTGGAGATCATTCTGAGCCTGCTCATTTCCGGGGTCCTGGCCATGAGCCTCATCTACTTCTGGGTGCGCCACATCACGGAGCCTTTGAGGACCCTCAGCGTGGTGACCGGGGCTTTGCAGGGCGCCAAACCCGAGGAATTCGATCTCTGGCTGGAGAACTTGAAAAGGGTGGATTCCCAGGGGCAGGCCGAGGTGGTGATAATCCAGCAGGTCCTGGAACGGCTGGGGACGGCCGTCCCCAAACTGGGGCAGCGGCTGATTGACGGGGAAGCCCAAGCCTGCCTGGGGAAGGTGATAGCCCGGGGGCTTCCGGCCTTCCAGGCCTGGCAGGCTCAATTGCCGGGTCTGGAGCAGGAACTGGGCGATGGTGGGGCGACCGGGCCGTCCCACCAGACCCTGACCTTGATGCGGGCCAGACTGGACACGGTGTTTGATGATCTCTCCCACCTCTGGTCTGACCCGCAAGGGGAGTGGGATCGGATTGATGTCACCCCCGGGTTACAGCGGGCCTGGCGCCTGGCGACCCTCGGGCTGCCGGCGGAGGTCACGGCGCAACAGGAGTTCGCGGCCCTGCCGCCGGTCTGGGGGTCAGCGGCCAAACTCAGCCTGGCCGTGCTTTATCTCCTAACTTTTGCGGTGGATCTGCTGCCGCCGGCCGGGGAGCTGGGTATCAAAGCGGAGCCCAGCCCGGCGGGGGGGGTCCGCCTGGCGGTCTGGGTTTCCGGCAACCCGCGCTCGCCATTGGAGTGCCAGGAGTGGTTAAATCCGTTCGGCGATCCGGGCAGGATCCAGGGAAGTCTGGGGCCGCCCCTGGCTGCGGCCATCGCCTCCCAGCACGGCGGCAGTCTCACGGTGGCGCCCCGGGAGCCCGGCGGTGCGGTCTTTTCCCTGGAATTACCCCCCCTGGCGGAAGAACCTCATGAACCGGTTATTTAGGGTGTTCAGGGCCCTGAACGGGCTCCTGGGGCAGGCCTGGGGCCGGTTCAGCGCCCGGGGCTCCCCCTTGCTGGACATCTGCGCCATGTTCCACCGCCTCCTCCTGGGGGCCTTCATCGGTCCCCCCTGTGTGGGCCTGCTCTGCCGGGAACTGAGCCGGCAGGTGTATTTCACCGCTATCCGGCGGGCCTATATCCTGGTCTTTACGTCCCTCATGCTGGGCATGTTGGTGATCGTCAATGCCACCCAGCAACTGGTCAAGCTCCAGGGGGAGGAATTCGTCGGCTGGCTGCTGGTCACCATCGTAGTGCGGGAGGTGGGACCGGTGTGGGCCGCGTTCTTCGTCCTGCTCAATTCCGGCGGCGCCATCACCGTGGAGATCGGCAACATGTCCGTAAACCAGGAGATTCGGGCCTTGAAGATGATGGGCATCGACCCCTACCGTTACCTGGGGGCGCCGCGCTTCTGGGGAATCACCATCAGCCTGCTGTGCCTCTATATCCTGTGCGTGTTCACCGCCATCATCGGGGGGTATCTCTTTGCCCAGGTGTTTGCCGAGATCTTCTGGGCCAAATTCTGGCTGTCGTTCGTCAATGCCTTGCAATGGATTGACCTGAGCGTGGGTTTTGCCAAGACCACGCTCTTCGCCATGCTCATTGCCACCGTGTCCATCTATTTCGGCTTCAGTTGCCGCGTCAACGTGGACGAGGTGGCGCGCAATACCTCCCAGGCGGCCATTTGGAGCCTGGTGCTCGTGGGGGCCACGGACATCATCCTGACCACGGCTTATTACCTGTGAGCCGCCCCGGCTTGGGGCCGCCGTGAAGCGCAACAGTATTTATGCTGAATTATGCCTTAAATCTGGATCTGGTCACCCTGCCGCTGGATACCGCCTGGCCCGCGCCCCTGTCCCTGGCGGTGGCGTTCAACGAGGTCGTGCTTATTGAAGGGGCCGGCCCGGCCGTGAGTTCGCCCCTGCTGGAAGTGGCGGCCACGCTCGCCTCCCCGGTGGCTGGCCACGTCCGCCATTGGGGCCGGGACGCGGCGATGGGGCGCCGGGAAAAGCTCTACCGCCTCCGGCGCCGCATCGCCTATATCTCACCCCAGCAGGTGCTGCTGCACCTCCTGACCCTCGCTGAGAATATCGCCCTGGGCCCCTGTTACTACCAGGGAGGCTCGGAGGCCGAGGCTTTAGCGCCCCACGCCGGCTTGCTGGCGCAGCTGGAACTCCAGGCCCATCTCACCCACTACCCGACCCAGGTGTCCGCCGCCATCTATGCCCGGGCGGTGTGGGCCCGGGAATTGATCAAAGGGCCGGAATTGATCCTGGCGGTGATCGGAGGCGATCTTGCCACCACCGCCGGGGCCGCCATGCTGGTCAACGTCCTCCGGGAGTATCTGGCCCGGTACGGGGCCGCCGCCCTGCTGCTGGGCGAGTCCCTGGAAGCCTTTTACCCCCTGGGGCATCGGCTCTTCCGGCTGGAATCGGGGCAACTCCGCAAACGGACGATCCTGGAACACCGGGCTCGCCCCCTGACGGCTTACCTGCCCCTGGTGTGACCGTGGGGGCGGCAAAAGGAAAGGGAGAGATTCAAGTTTTTTAGAGAGCTTACGGGTATTGAAGTCGCCGCTTTTTAACGGTAGCGGGTGTAATGGCCAAACCAGGGAGGCTCTTGCAAATCTCCCCATTGACAACAATTGTCATTCTGAGCGAAGCAAGAATCTCGTATTTTCAGAAGGTTGAGATCCTTCACTTCGTTCAGGATGACAGAAAAACTAGTTTTGCAAGGGGATCCTCCGATAGTTGCATTCTGTTTGCCACAAAAATGGCGTTATGAGCTTTTTCCAGGTTTCTTTTTCCACCGCCCTTCATCACCAAGGGTAAATCTACCTGATCAACCGCAGTAATCAGCCGGAAAAATCACCCCCGGAAAATGCCTGAATTATTAAGTTAGATGACCTTGGGTCTGGAAAAGTTAATAATCCGGGATGATAGGGTTTCGAGGATGTGCTTTGCTGGGGTAACCGAATGATTCTTCGGGTTCAAAAGTTATCAATAAACAAGGCCGAGGCGTCCTCGACGCGGCGTTTACTCCCTTGATACCTGAGAGGCACAGAGCCGGAAAGCCTCACAGTCCCAGAATTTTTGACTTCTACCGCCGGAATTCGCAGGCGGGCAATTCTCGGATGCCCTAAGTCGGTGACCCCTTGGCCATTGGACAACTGGACCAGCAAGCCGTAAGGGTCCAGGAATTCATCTCTGGCGAAGCGGTGGTCGCGATAAACCTGCAAGTGCAGGTGCGCCGCCGACTGCTGGATGCCCGTGCGGCCCACATAGGCGATTAGTTCGCCTTGTTGTACGGTCTTGCCCTCCACGATGCCCTCGGCGTACCCCTGCAAGTGCATATAGCCGTAACCATGACCGTCTTGACCCCGCAAGAGCAGGCTGATTCCGGCCTCCGGCCAAACCGCCAATTGATGGATGACCCCGGTGGTGATGGCATAAACCGGGGTCCCCTCCCAGGCAACAATATCCACGGCGTGATGATATCTGCCCCGACTGCGGCAATCCCCCCAGGTGTCTCGGAAGGAAAAAGGTGGGGCCACCGGGAAGCAGTAGCTGAGTCGGTCCGACTCGGTTAAGGGATCTGAGCCTGGTTTCACCTGACCCAATTGGGGAGGTTGTTTCTGGGCATATTGGAGAAAATTGCGGCACACCTCCCGGACCAGGGCCTGAGTCGCCTGGATGGGGAGAGCCTGATGGCGGTCTACCCGCCGGGCGGCATTATCTGCGCCTTTCGCCAGGGGCAGGCGGTAACCGAATTTTGCCAACCACCCGGCCAGGTATCGTGGCCCCGTCCAAATATTTGCTTGGGGATCATAGGGATTGACGGCCTCAACCGCATCAGCCGGTCCCAGCCTTAATTGGCTCAACCCTCGATCGCCTTGGGGAAAGGTGGCTCTGGGTTTGAACGCGGATTCCATCCGGATTACCGCTTTGATCAACAAGGGCCGCAGATTATGGTCCTGGTCCGCCTTTGGGATCAAGGCCTGCGCCTCCGGGAGGTGGGGCCTGGTCTGGGGTTTGCCCCGAACCTGCCGCCGTGCGCGGGTGTTTATGCCGGTCTGCCTGGGTTGAGGGTGTTCCCGGCTAGAAAAGTAGTAGTAGACAACCCCATTTTCCCAGACCCTGATATATGATTCAGCCAGCGCGGGAGTATGACCCAGCAGAAGAACCCCGGCGATTATGAGCCAGACTACCCTGAGAAACAGTGCTACCCTCTGGTGGTGAGAATTCGGCAAAAAGGGGATTCCTTGACGATGGGCCAAAATTTACGCGGGTAATATATCTTTTTTGTATAACAGATTTATCCCTTTGGGTCAAGGTAAAATTGGCCGGGAGTCGTGGGCGCCGGATTAGGTCATCCGGGAGTGGCCCGCAGATTGTGCCGCGACCAGGCTAATGCCAAGTTACCGTCTAAAAGGTAATTTTAGCTTTATGATCGCAACCCATGTAGGGGCGGTGAGCGCACCGCCCCTACAGACGACAGCCCTCAAGACCCGCCGAACAGCCGCACCGCCACGGTTTCCCCCTTAAAAAAACCTTCCACTCCCAGGGGGATCATCACCAGGCCGTCGCTTTTGACCAGGGGGGACAGGAGCCCCGAGGGCCCCAGGACCGGGTCGGCCCACCGGGTGGTTTCTTCCCGGCGCAGGCGCACCCTGACGAAATCTTCCCGGCCCGTGGCCCCGGCCAGGTTGCGGGACAGCACCGCGGTCACGGTGCGCCCCCAGGGGGACTGGCCGCTGGCGCCCGCCAGGCGCAGCAGCAGCGGCCGGCCCAGCACCTCCATGACCACCGCGGCGGAGGCCGGGTGCCCCGGCAGCCCCAGGAGGGGCTTGGGACCCACTTCCCCCAGGGCGGCCAGGATGGTGGGTTTGCCGGGCCGGAGCGCCACCCCGTGCACCAGGATCTCGGAGCCGGGCAGGTCCTTTATGGCCGTGAGCGTCAGGTCCCGGACGCCCACCGAGCTGCCGCCGGAGATCAGGATCAGGTCCGCCGCGCCCCAGGCCGCGGCCAGGGTTTTTCGTAAGGCGTCAAAATCATCGGGGATAATGCCGAGCATCAGGGGCAGGCCGCCCCACTCGGCCACCTGGGCCGCGGCCAGGTAAGCGTTGGAATCCCGCACCTGGCCCGGCCGGGGTTTTTCGTCCAGGGGGACGATTTCATCCCCGGAGGAGATAATGGCCACCCGCGGTTTTTTATAAACCACCAGGCTTCTTATGCCGATGGCCGCCAGGAGCCCGATCTCCTGGGGGCGCAGCCGCCGGCCGGCCGGGAAGAGCAACTCCCCCCGGGCCACATCCTCCCCGGGCTTGAGCACATTTTCCCCCGGGGCCACGGCCCGGCGCACCTCCAGGGTGCCGTCCGGGTGTTCGGCGGTGTATTCGACCATCACCACCGCGTCGGCGCCCGGGGGGAGCATGGCGCCGGTGGCCACCCGCAGGGTTTCGCCGGCAGCCACCCCGCGGGTGGGGGCTATCCCCATGGGGACTTCCCCCTTGATTTCCAGGTATT
>PEWM01000139.1:0-2040 GCA_002779455.1 Deltaproteobacteria bacterium CG07_land_8_20_14_0_80_60_11 | reverse complement strand
CCTCCGGCGCCACGATGGGCGCGGCCAGGACCCGGCCGCAGGCTTCGGCCAAATCCATCTCCTCCACCCCCGCCGGGGCAAACCGGTCATAAAGGGCCAGGACTTCTTGGCGGGTTTGCAGGCGGAAGAATTCTAATTTCTGCATATCAAATATTATATTAGAGGTATATTAGAGGTTAGTTATCTTATCTATGATATTCATTAAAAATATAATTAAAAAAAATAATATGACTGGAATAATTCTTAATGGACCGATTATACTATGAGAAACGATAAATTCACCTTTTTTATCCCAAGTCGTTATCCCTTTTCTACTTAATTTATCAGCAGAAAACAATAATGTGAAGAAACTTACCGGCGTTAACATTCCCAAACCATAAAACCATACTGATATTGCCCGAGAAAATGCTTGCTGATAATTAAGTTTGTTGTCATTATTGGTTCTAATTGAAACCTTTAAAAGCCATTTGCCCGGAGTTGTCCCCAACGTTGACAGAAGGCCAGCCTCGATAAAATTCCAAATGAACACTGTGACAAAAATTAAAAAATATTCATGCTTCATTATGGCTTTATCCATAAATGATGGTGAAATAATATATCCAACGCTGGCAATTATCATTATAAAAGCAAAATAATCAAATTTGCGCGCCCAATATCTTACCCATGGTCGGCTTATTGGAATGAATTGAAGTGACTTAATAGATTCATTGCACTGAGGGCACCAATATTCAAATCCGCCATCTTCTGTATAAACTTTATATACTTCTAAACTACCACATGTTAAACATTGAGTTTTCTCTGTTACTATAGTTTGTTTAGTTGCAATGGTAGCAGCATCATCTTCTTCAACTTTATCTTTCCCTAACCATTCTGCACAATGCTTACACTTTATAGCATCATTTTGAATCTCTTCAGCACAATATGGACATTTTTTCATGAGCATATCCTCATGCTTTAATAAATGGGATTACCCCACTATCACACCATTTAATCCTAAAGGGTAAGCGATGTAACCATCCGGGTGTTTTTCGACGATAACTTTAATGGGCTTCATGCGCTTGTCCTCTGAAAAGATAGAGATAATGGTAGATTAGCACAGGCGAGACGCCTGTGCCACCGGATTTGATTGTTGGGGCACGGTGCTTGGTGCGCAGTGCGCACTCTTCTCTCGTTCCCAAGCTCCCGCTTGGGAACGACAATTGTTCGCGAAGCTCCGCTTCGCATGATGGTGCGTGAGACGCACCCTTGCCCAAATTTTCCTTAACCCCGGGAAAAAATCCGCACGTCCACGGCGAAGAGGCCTTTCTCGTAGAGGAGCAGCGGGTTGAGTTCGATCTGGTCCAGTTCCGGGTGTTTGCCGGCGAAGGTTGCAAGGGCCTTCATGGCGGCCAGCAGGGCCTTGGTGTCCCGAGGGGGTTGGCCCCGGTAGCCGGTGAGCAGGGGGTAGCCTTTTATACGCTGCATCAGGTCCGCCAATTCCGCCTCATCCGCGGGCAGGATGCAGAAGGCCACGTCTTTGTAGATCTCGGTGTTGACGCCGCCCAGGCCGAACATCAGGGTGGGGCCGTACTGGGGGTCGGTGATGACGCCCAGGATGACTTCCAGGCCGCCGGGTTTGGCCATGGGGGAGACGCTGACGCCGTGGATGGTGACCCGGTGCTCATAGAGCCGGGTGGCGTCCATGATCTCCTGGTAGGCCTGGCGCACTTCCTCGTCGTTCACCAGCCCCAGGTAGACCCCGCCCATCTCGGTTTTGTGGGCCATCTGGGGTGAGGCGATTTTCATGGCCACCGGGTAGCCGAAGCCCCGGGCCAGTTCCACGGCCTGCTCGGCCTCCAGGGCCAGGGGGGCGGCGGCCGCGGGAATCCCGGCTTTGGTGATCAGGGCGGCGGCTTCCGGGGGCGGCAGCAACTGGAGCCCCTCGGGGACCGCCACCGGGGGACGGCCAGGGGCCGGGGCGGGCCGGGGGTCGAACCAGAAGAACTGGGCCAGGGCCGCAATCCCCCGCTCCGGGGTGGGAAAGACCGGGATGCCGGCCTC
>PEWM01000085.1:10542-15152 GCA_002779455.1 Deltaproteobacteria bacterium CG07_land_8_20_14_0_80_60_11 | reverse complement strand
CTAGAATAATCCCCGGCGACTTCGGTGATGCCGGTGCGCGGGGCCCACGCGCCATGCGGGTGGCGCAGGCATCTTGTTTGTGCCCCAATTGTTATCCGATTCTTTTCAGGTACTGATTGACTTCATCTAAATCGAAGGCTTCCGGATCGAATTGACCTCCGATCCACTCCATCATATCTTCGTGTTCCGGGTGCTGAGGATCATCGACCGCTTCCAGGAACTCAGCATATCCCCAGACTCCGCCAATGTCTTCAGGAGGACAGGCCCTGCTCCCCTTAAGGCAGACCGGGGCCTTTTTCCCCTCAGAAGCCGGCAGTATCTTTTCAATCAAAATCTCGTGCTCCCAACTATCTCCAAAATCATACTCATAAATAAATTTACGCTTTTCCCTCAGGAGCAATTGAGACAATTTGACGCTTTTTTCGTTGACGGTGTCGGCACCGAAATCAGGATCGGGCTCACCATAATAGGTTTTACCGATACGAAAATGGTGGAGATGACTGTTCGTCCATCCCATGACGACCTGAAGAACTGAGTGTAATTTGGCCAGGGTTATCCGGTCGGAAACCTCGATTCTCCTCCAAATCGGCGGTTTGAGGCCCTTTAACGTAACTTTGATTCGATAAACGGAGCCCAAACCCACAGTTTTTTGCTTTTCCGTCATTTTTCCACCTCCATCGGCAAGTCAGATAAGTGGGATTTATGGGGGCGGTGACCGCCCTATCCGGCTGAATTAACGGTCAATGGTTTCCCGAATATTGACCAACGGTTCTCTCAGGCTTTCCCCTCGCGGCGGCAATCAGGGAAAGCGGAAACCTTTAGGATAAAACCGGCGGCATCCAGTTTATAGCGCACCACCTTCCCGCCCGTGGGTTCGGTGCGGTTTGAGGATGGGATACACCCGAAAATCATAAAAGGGTCTGTGGGGCGGGCCTCCGTGTCCGCCATATCACTGCTGATGGTGCTGAGATGATTATCCGAGACCTGACGAACCGTTAACTAACCGTAAGCCGGGGCAGGGTGAAGAAAAAACTGGCGCCGCGTCCTTCTTCGCTTTCCACCCAGAGGCGGCCCCCGTGCGCGTCGATGATACGTTTGACGATGGCCAGCCCCAGCCCTAACCCGGATTCTTCTTGATCCGCGCTTTTCCCCCGATACAACAAATCAAACAGATGCGGCAGGTCCTGAGGAGCAATGCCGGGCCCCTCTGGTCCTTTAGAGAAAATTGCGCTTCAGCACCGTTATTGTGAACTGTCAAGACCACGTTACCCCGGGGTGGGGAGTATTTAATGGCATTTTCCAGGAGATTGCCCAGAGCGCGCTGAAACAGCAGGGGATCAGCCTGAAGGATAATAACTTCCTCAGGAAATTCCATCTGCAAGTCAATCCCTTTAGCTTCTGCCAGGGCTTGAAACCGGTTTACAACCTCCCGGCATTCCTTTTCAACCTGGATGGCTCTGGGGGTGGGCGTGATTATATGCAGGTCCAGCCGGGCAAAGTCCAAAAAGTTGGTAATGAGCTTCTCCAAGCGTTGCATTTCCTGGTATATGGTCGCAATATAGGCGGTTTGTTCTTGGGTGAGTTCTCCCACCTTGCCCTGGCGGAGACGGTTTAAAAGGCCGGCCACCGCCACCACCGGGGTTTTCAGGTCGTGGGCGAACATCCCCACTAAATAGTGGCGCTCCTTTTCTAAGAGTTTGAAGGGGCCGATATCTCGAAAAGTCTCCACTCCTCCCCAAAGGTTTCCCTGGTCGTCCCGCAACGCTGAAGCAGATAGCATGATCTCTATTTTTTGACCCAACCGGTTCTGCAAGATCGCTTCCCGGGATACCGCCTCGCCATGGTTCATGGCCATTTTCATGGGACATTCCCGGTCGCACAAGCTGCTTTTCAGGATATCTCCGCAGAATCGCCCCAGGGCCTCATCCCTGGAATGACCGATGAGCTGTTCTCCGGCCCGGTTAAGATCAGTAATCCGCAACTTCCCATCTACCGTAATAACCCCATCCGCCATGCTCTGAATGATAAAATGGGGCCAGTCGCCTGACTTGTATAACGGTGGTTTTTTTTCCATGAAACCTCCCGAATAAATGCGCTGCCCACTCGAAGGCTTGGAAAGATTTATGCCTTTTCCACCATTTTCAAAAATTCCTCAAACAAATAGTCCGCGTCATGGGGGCCCGGGGAGGCCTCGGGGTGGTACTGCACCGAAAAGGCCCGGAGTCCGACGTGGCGCAACCCCTCCAGGGTGCCGTCGTTGAGGTTGACGTGGGTCAACTCCACTGCGGGATCGGGGATGGAGTCCAGGTCCACCGCAAAGCCGTGATTCTGGGAGGTGATCTCCACCCGGCCGGAAAGTTTATTCTTCACCGGCTGGTTGGCCCCCCGGTGGCCGAACTTGAGCTTGAAGGTCCGGCCTCCTAAGGCCAGCCCCAGGAGCTGGTGCCCCAGGCAGATGCCGAACATGGGCTGGGACCCCAGACACCGGCGGACGTTGTCCACGGCATAGGTGACCGCGGCCGGGTCCCCGGGACCGTTGCTGAGGACAATGCCGTCGGGCGAAAGCGCCAGGACCATGGCGGCCGGGGTGGTGGCCGGGACCACCAGGACTTCCAGGCCCCTGGCTTTTAAGTTCCTGATAATATTAAACTTTACTCCGTAATCGTAAAGGACCACTTTGGTGCCGCGCTTCTGCGCCCACAAGGCGGGCAGGTCAGCGGGTGCGCTCCCCGCAGCCGGGACCTCGGGCCACCAGTAGGGTAGGGCGCAGGTCACCAGGGGCACCAGGTCCAGGCCCTCCATGCTGGGAAGTTCTCGGGCCCGGCGCACCAGGGAGGCGGGGTCCAGGTCTGCCGTCGAGATAATTCCCCGCATGGCCCCCACTTCCCGGAGGCGCTTGGTAATGGCCCGGGTGTCCAGGCCTTCCACCCCCAGTTTGCCGGCGGCCTGGAGGTAATCCGCCAAATTGCCCCGGGAGCGCCAGTTAGAAGGGTAGGGGTGGTACTCCTTGACCATAAACCCCTCCACCTGGACCCCCCGGGATTCCAGGTCCTCGGGGTTGACCCCGTAATTGCCCATGAGGGGATAGGTCATGGTGACGATCTGCCCCTTGTAGGAAGGGTCGGTGAGGATTTCCTGATAACCGGTCATGGCGGTGTTGAACACCACTTCGCCGGAACACTCGCCGGCGCCGGTGAAAGACCGCCCCCACAAGACCAAACCATCTTCCAAAGCCAGTAACGCTTTCAAAAACTACCTCGAAGTTCCAGGGTTTTCTTTTAAATATACCATAGCTAGGGGCCGGGGCGGGGGTTTTTTTGTGACGGTTGCCTTCCCAATTATAGGGCGGCCCATGGCCGCCATTACCCGGCGGGCACGGCACGCCCGATAATTTCTGCCGGTCCGGGCCAGACCGCCGGCCATTCGGCCAGTGCAAATAATATGAAGAAAATTAAGATGTTAGCTGCGACCAAAAAAAAGGCTGCATATAACGCCCGTAGCGGGGCGATTGAGGGGGAACCAAGGGTTTACCCTGGCCTGGTTTTTGGAGCCAACTTAGGAGCCGGGCCCTGGGGGCGTTTTTCGGGTCATATTGACCCACGCCGGTGAGGCTGAGGTCCGTACCTAGACAGTGATCTTCTGCGCCAGCCCGGCGATCAACTCCGCCTGGCGGCGGGCCGCGCCCTGGTGGGGGATCAGGGCCGCCTGGGCCCGCCGGCCCAACTCCTGCCGCTCCTGGGGGTGGTCCAGGAGATGCCGGACGGCCTGGGCCAGGGCCGGGGCGTCTTGGACCATGATCCCGGCCCCGGCCGCTTCCAGGATATGCTTCGCCCAGAGGAAGTTTTCGAGATGCGGGCCATAGATAGGCGCCCGGCCCCAGGCCGCGGGTTCCAGGATGTTCTGACCGCCATGGGGTACCAGGGACCCGCCCACAAAGGCGACGTCGGCTAAGCCGAACAGGGTGAAGAGGTCGCCGATGGTGTCGATGATCACTACCGTTGGCGTCCGGGTCGCCTGGCCGGACTTGAGGGCGGTCCACAACTGGCAGGGAAGGCCGCGCCGAGACAAGAGGCGCGCCAGGCCGGGGGCGCGTTGGGGATGCCGGGGCGCCAGCACGAGCCTCAGAGCAGGGTAGGGGGCCAGAAGTTCCTGAAAGGCGTCCGCCACCAATTCCTCTTCGCCGGGATGGGTGGAGGCCGCCAGCCATAGCGGCCCGCTGGCCTGCCCCGGTTCAGTCCCCTGCAAGCAGCCGCGAAATTCCTGGAGGCGAGTTTCGTCCCGGCCCTGGAGCAGACGGTCGTACTTCAGGTTGCCGGTGAGGTTAAGCCGGGAGGGGGAAATCCCCAGGCGCTGCCACCGTTCAAAATCGGGGGGAGACCCCGCGGCGACAATATCATAAAGATTAAATATACCGGAAAGATACCGCTTATATTTAAGAAACTTTCTTAAGGAATTATCGGAGAGCCGGGCGTTGACCAGGGCCAGTCGCACCCCCATTCGGTGGGCCTGGTTCAAAAAATTCGGCCAGATCTCCGATTCCAGGCCGATGAACACCTGGGGGCGCAGATAGTTCAGATAGCGCCGTACCGCCCAGGGGATGTCCAGGGGAA
>PEWM01000085.1:8290-10487 GCA_002779455.1 Deltaproteobacteria bacterium CG07_land_8_20_14_0_80_60_11 | reverse complement strand
GGTTTCGGTACCGGTGCTGATGATGAAGGCCGCCCGGGGCAGGAGGTTCCGGAGTTCGTCGACCAGGGGGATGGCGGCCTGGATTTCTCCCACGGAGACGCCGTGCAGCCACAGGCGGGGCGAGCCCGGCGGCCGCGCCCCTTCCGGCAGCGTGAGGCCCAGGCGGGGCCCAAAGGACTCCCCCTGGCCCCGGGATCTCAGGTGCCAGGAAAAATAGGGCCAGCCCACCAGACCGGCCACGGTGCTGAACATTTTATAGAGGAATAATAATTTGTTATCCACTAAAGCTCAGAAGACTTCTTAAGTTTAGCCAGCCATTGGGGGCGAACCTTGAGGTATTCCGCCAGGATAAGGCGGTGGTCAAAAGCCAGGACCTGGGGCAACTGTTCCGGGGCAAAGATCGCCAGGCGCCTGGCGTCGTCGGCGGCCCGGGGGACGCCAAGGCCCTGAGCCACGTAAACGGTGGTGATGGTACTCGATAATGATATCCACGGTGGGCGCCGGGTTGCGGCGCCTCCGGCTCACGTGACCGCACCGGGGGCACTTATCTTCCGTCAGCATATTTTAGTTGACATAATATATATTATCAGACGTTATGATTACCGGTGGAATTCTCGCTTGGCGAACCTTTTGAGGTCCTCGTAATTCACCGACACGATCTGCCAGGCGCCATGGTTGGGTTGGCGGCGCATGTGAAACCGCAAGGTATCCTTGGTCTTGGGGTCGGTCAGGGTCACCCCGGCTTCATCACCCTGGCTGTCGATCTGGGCCACGGTGGCGGCCGCAACGATCACCAGGATCTGGGAGTTGTCCAGGTGGAGCAGATAACGTTCCAGGCCCCCCCGTATCTGGGCCTCGAAGGCCTCAAATAATTTTGGCAGGAACAGATGCGCGAACTTGCGCCCCAGTTGCCGGGAAAACTTGGTCCATTCATCGGCCGGTTGGTCTGCCGGAGTTTCCAGATCCTTACTGGAAGCCACGACAAAATTATTTAATATATCTTTTAAACTTAAATAGTTAAAAAACTTGTCCATGTCCCGGGCTTGAAGGGCCAGGGCCGCCTGCTGCAAGGCGTAGCGGGGAGAGTCGGCCCAGCGCCAGTAAAGGCCGCCGGCCAGGGCCCCGCCCAGGACCACGATGGCCACCGCGATTATCCAGGTTTTCCGCCGCATGGTGCACCTTTGCTCTGGTTTTGCTATAGTGACAACATAATTATACTATACCCTAATTGGCCGCGCGATTGAACCTTCATGAAAAACTACGTTGGCCGGGAGCGATGAACTCCCCACGATTGCTTGCCCGGCATCCTCTGGACAATGGCCTTACCCTGGAATTTTGGGATCACTCCCGGCTGGTGGCCGGTGACCGCTGGTTCGTTTGCCTTTCGGCCCGGATAGCCGTTCCCGTCCGGACCGAGACGTTGCCGCCGGAGTTAAAAGTCCACGCCGCCCAGGTCGTGGGGGCCCTGGGAGAGAAAATTATCTTCTCTCAAAGGCAAGAGCGCAACTTTATTGCCGCGTCCGAGGCCCCGGGCCTGCTTCAGGATATGCAAGACCGGATGCTGGCCATGGCGTCCGGTTATTTCGGACATGCCGATTTCGCCGCCAGGTTTATCCGCCAGAAATTCGCCGAACGGCAGGCACTGGAGAAATGGCAGAGGTTAGATACCAGGGGCGGCCGCGCCTGACCGCCCCCGCCCCTGCCCTGCCCTGGTCTGAAAAGTTTTGATGAATCGGTGGCACCGGCGTCCCGCCTGTGCTGGCGGGGTGCGTAATGCCCACCCCCGGCGGGCAATACCCGCCTACATATCTTATTAAATCGGCTCAATTAGCACGCCTGAGCCCATCATACCTGGGAGAATCATGAAGAACGGAGCACCAGGCACCAGCCACTTGCCGATGGTCCGGTTGACGGCCAAGGGACTCAGGTGGCGCCGCACCGGTCACCCCTGGGTCTACCGCAATGATTTGGCAGGTTCGCCGGAAATTCCGGCGGGCGATTTGGTGGCCGTGGCTGACCCGGGAGGCCGTTTCCTGGGCCAGGCCTTTTACAGCGCCGCCTCCCGCATCGCCCTGCGGATGGTGACCGAAGGCGGCGAGCCAGTTGACCGCGATTTTTGGGAGGGCCGGCTCAAACGGGCCCTGGACTATCGGCGGCGGGTGGTGGCCGATACCGACGCCTGTCGCCTGATCTTCGG